>JAZQYC010000278.1:0-22884 GCA_045633285.1 Clostridia bacterium
GCAGATATGCCAAAAGGCTCGCCAAGCCCAAGCTCGTAAAACTCGAAGACTCTCTCGATCTCGTTGTTGTCAAGCTTGTTGACTACGGGAATGACCTTTTTTTTGCTCTTTCTGAGATATTCTGCAACGTTCAGATCGTCAGGCAAAAGTCCGCTCTTTCCGTCAAGGAAAAAGAGTATCAGATCGCTCGTTTCGACTGCTATCTCTGCCTGACGGCGGATATTGCTCCACATAACGTCCTCGCTCTTGAGCTCGATACCGCCCGTATCAACGAGAGTGAACTCAAAGCCACACCACTCGCCGTCTGCGTACAGTCTGTCACGAGTAACGCCCGGAGTGTCCTCTACTATTGCTATACGCTTACCTGCTATTTTATTGAAGAAGGTCGATTTTCCTACGTTAGGTCTACCGACTATAGCTATCAATGGTTTCATCTCAATCAATTGCCCTCACAAGGCCCTCTCCGTCTGCTTTTGCGACAATCACCCTGCAAGCTAACTCCTTTTCTATATTTTGCGTGCTTACACCGTCTAAAAAGACGTTTTCAAATTCCTTCAGCATAACGGACGGAATTATCAGATTTTTAGGAATATTCCTGCCCTTAAGCGCGTTTATGATATCTCCACCCGTCACGAGCCCTGCTACCGTTATGCTCTTGCCAAAAAAGCGGTTCTCTATCGGATAGACCTCGAGCTTAAGCTCGGGGCTCTTTTTCATAAGAGCCTCTGACGCTCTTTTTATCTCCTCGCTTGCGCTGACTCCCGTCACTAAGCCGTATTCTCCAGATTTTCCTATAGCAAGAGATAAATTCTCCTCTATTCCGTGACGAAGCTCGGCTATCATTCCTACGCCGTTTTCGTACTGAGGAAAGTCCTCGTAATACTCGTACGGCGGAATATCTCTTTCAGCCTTTAGATACATTTCGTCCGAGCACCATACGGACAAGCCTCTGCTTTTGAACTCCTCGGCTATATCTATTGCTCTCGACGCGCTCTCCTTGTCCACGGGCTCTAATGGATACAGTCCCTCTCTGTGACCCGTTAAGCCTACGGGAACTACGGCTACGCTCAAAACGCTTCCAAGTCCTTGAAGCGCCTCGAGGGTCTCTTTTAACACCTCGCCGTCGTTAATGCCCTTGCACATAACTATCTGGGTATGTATCCTGATTCCCTCTTCCGTGAGCCTTTTAAGATGATCAAAAAGCTTAGAGGTATTTGGGTTTTTTACGAGCCCCTTTCTTACCTCGGGGTCAGAGGCGTGCACCGATATATACAGAGGGCTTATCCCGTATCTGCAAATGCGGTCTATATCCTCACTCGTAACGTTGGTTAGCGTTACGTAGTTTCCGCAAAGCAGGGAATATCTCCAATCGTCGTCTTTTACGTACAAGCTCTCTCTCATACCCTTGGGCAGTTGATCAATGAAGCAGAATACGCATTTGTTTTTGCACGAGCGTATTTTTTCCTCCTCCTCGATCTCAATACCGAGAGGCTCGCCCTCTTCCTTTTCTATATCAAGAGTAAGCCTTTCTCCGCTTTTTGCAAGAACTCCAAGACTCAGCTCACTCTCACCGTCTATGTATATAAGGTCTATAAAATCGGATACGGCGTAACCGTTAACGGTCTCTATGGCGTCACCCGGCTCGAACCCAAGCTCTTCTGCGATGCTTTTTTTATCTACCGATCTTATTTTTAGCATTTGATTTCCTTTCTGAGTATATCTCCGGCGCGAAGTCTGAGCTCGGTGGGCAGATACAGCCTTTGTTGAACGAATTTTGCATCGGGAATAAACTCACCGCTTTCGCTTGTAAGACCCTTTACCACTATTTTCTTGTTAAAGGTATCAGTAGGCGACAGCACCTCGAGGCTCTCTCCCTCTGAAAAACGATTTCTCTGCTCAATGATCGCTGCGCCCTTTTGCTCGTCGTATCCAAGAACGAGAGCGGAAAACTCGTGGCTTTGAACGGCTCTACTACTGTCTAAGCAGATATTGTCCTCTCCACCGAAATAAAATCCCGTCGTGTAGCTTCTATGTCCCGATTTATACGCCTCGTCAAGAAGCACCTCGGGTATAGCCTTGCCCTCTTCAAGAAGATCTATTGCTCTTCTGTAAGCGTTGATAACCGTTCCAACGTAGTACGCAGTCTTCATTCTGCCCTCTACTTTAAAAGAATCAACTCCTGCCTCCTTCATTTTGTCAAGATGGGCAAGCATATTGAGGTCACGGCTATTGAATACGTACGTTCCTCTCTCGTCCTCCTTGATCTCCATTGGAAGCTCGGGACGCTTCACCTCGTGCAAAACGTATTCCCATCTGCACGCCTGAGCGCATTCACCTCTGTTGGAGGGTCTGTTCACGAGAAAATTACTGAGCAAACATCTTCCACTATAGGATACGCACATTGCTCCGTGCACGAACGCCTCAAGCTCAGCCTCGTCTCCCACGGCGTCCTTGATCCTCTTGATATTGTCAAGCGACACCTCACGCGCTAGAACTATTCTCTTAACTCCCTGTCTAGCCCAGAACTTAACTGCGTGCGAATTGGTCGTGCTTGCCTGAGTAGAAAGATGTATCTCAAGCTCGGGAACGGTGTTTCTGCAAAAGTCCACCACTCCAACGTCGCTTATTATGACGGCGTCCACGCCTATCTCAGATAGGAATTTCAGATAGTCTCCAAGCATCAGAAAATCGTCCTCGTAGGCAAATACGTTTACCGTGACGTAGACTCTTTTTCCAAGGCTATGACAGAGCTTTACCGCAGAGACCAGCTCCTCGTCCGAAAAGTTTCCGGCAAAGGCTCTTAGCCCTGCCTGCTTTCCTGCAAGGTATATTGCGTCTGCTCCGAAGTGAAGAGCGGTATTCAGCTTTTCCAAATTCCCACAAGGGGCTAAAAGTTCAGGTTTCATTTAAGTATACTTACGGATACACCGTCGCCTATATCGTAAACGGCGCTTATCCATTCATCTCCCGTTATATAATCAAGGAAGGCGCGCATATTGCCTGCAATCGTCCTCATTCTTCTTTCAACGTCGCACTTTTCCTCTACGATACCTCGAAAGAGCACGTTGTCACACATGACCACCGCTCCGCTTTTCAAAAAAGGTCTGAGCTTTTGCAAAAATTCAAGATAGTGCGATTTCGGTCCGTCAAAGAAGAGAAAATCAAATTCCCCCGAAACGTAATCGATCAGCTCGTGTACGTCTCCAACGAAAAAGGTAGCTCTGTCTATGATCCCTGCCTTTTTGAAATTCTCTCTCGCCTTTTCCACCCTGCTTTCGTTATGCTCTATGGTGTATAGGTGAGCCTCTTTTGCTACCTCGAGCATTACCATACCCGAAAAGCCCGTTGCCGTGCCTATTTCAAGTATCTTCTTGGGATTTTTTAAAGCGACTATCTGACGGAGCAAGGAAACTGCGTCCACCTTCATTACGGGAACGAAATTCTCCTCTCCCTCTCGTCTTATCTCGTCGGACAGAGCCGAGCAAGCTCTCAAATTCAGCTCGTTAATATCTATACTCACTTTAGTCTGCTATTACGGGTATGATCATCGGGGTACGGCGCGTTCTTGAGAATACGAATTTCTTGACAGCCTTTCTGACTGCGGATTTGATATCCTCACGTTCTCCCGATTTTTCTCCAATGTTGCGAATAACCGATTCGATTACTCTTTTGCATTCCTCTATCAGCTCCTCGTCAAGAGTAAAGCCCCTTAGTATAAGATCAGGCTCTACCTCTCCGCTTTCCTTTTTGGCGGTTACTACGGCTATTATAAATCCATCGGAGGCAAGGTGTATTCTGTCCTTTAGCATAAGTCCCGAGGATTCTCCGATATTCTCTCCGTCCACGAGAAGCTGTCCGGCAGGAGCTTTTCCTACCCTTTTAAGACCCTTTTTGGTTACCTCTACGATATCTCCAAGCTCGGGAATGAGCACGTTTGCGCTATTCATTCCAAGGCTCTCAACGAGCTCACCATGCTGTTTGAGATGTGTGTACTCTCCGTGTACGGGTATGAAATATCTAGGCTTGATAAGAGAATACATCGTCTTGAGCTCTTCACGGCATGCGTGTCCCGATACGTGTACCTCGGTCAGATCATGATAGATAACTCTTGCGCCACGTCTATAAAGATTATTGATAACGTTGTAAACCGATTTCTCGTTTCCGGGAATGGGAGACGCGGAAAGCACTATGGTATCGTTCTCACCGATCTTGACCTTGCTGTTGTCGTTTGCCATACGGGTAAGAGCGCTCATTGATTCACCCTGACTTCCCGTACATATGATAACCAGTCTCTCGTCGGGGATCTTCTTGATATCTCCGATCTTAACGAGAGGCGCTTTTGGTGAAAGCTCTCCAAGCCCGATCGCCATTTCGGTAATGTTTTCCATACTACGACCCGACAAAGCTACGCTTCTTCCGTATTTATATGCTAGGTCCATTATCTGCTGAACGCGGTGAACGTTGGAGGCAAAAGTGCTTATGATTATTCTTCTGGTGAGGTTTGCTGAAAAAACCTTGTCCAAAGCCTCGCCTACCGTCCTCTCACTCATCGAATATCCCTCGCGCTCAACGTTGGTGCTCTCTCCAAGCATCAAAAGTACGCCCTTATTTCCAAGCTCGGCAAAATCTCCAAGGTCCATTCTCACGTTGTCGATAGGTGTAAAGTCTATCTTGTAGTCGCCCGTGTGAAAAATCGTTCCGATAGGGGTATGAATAGCAAGGCTTACTGCCCCCGTGATGCTGTGGCTCACCTTGATGAACTCCACGCGAAACTCTCCTATTTTCATCATATCACCGTATTCTACGGGAATGAGGCTAAAATCGTTTACGCCGTGCTCGGTAAGCTTGTGCTCAATGAGAGCAAGAGTGAGTTTGGTAGCGTAGACTCTGGTCTTAAGATCGTGCAGAATAAACGGTAGAGCGCCAATATGATCCTCGTGCCCGTGAGTGATTACGAAGCCCTTGATCCTTTCTTTATTTTCTATAAGATAGGTGTAATCGGGAACAATGAGGTCAATGCCGGGCATTTCGCTCGTAGGAAAAGCCAAACCGCCGTCGACGACGATAATATCCTCGCCGTACTCAATGGCAGTCATATTTTTTCCGATCTCTCCGATACCACCGAGAAATACAACCTTTAATTTCTTTGCCAACGTATAATACTCCTAAATTAGCATAATTTTACAAATAACATTATATTATAAAACTAAATATTTTTCAAGAAAATTAACGATGGTTAGACTATAAATAAGTAAAAAAATTGTCAATTTTAAAATAATTCGTTTATTTTATATTTTAAAATAAAAATTGCCGTCATCTTTTATGATTAACGGCAATAATTGATACTTCATAATTGTCCTACGAGGACAGCTAAACCATTTTTTAAGGCTTTTACTTTTATTCAAAGAACGAATCCAATTTTTCTATTATTCCACGGTTGCTGTATTGGTTCTCACATAAATTCTTTTTCATTCTAAGAATCGCATCTCTATTGCTTGCAATGCTTTCAAATCCTCTTTTTAGCCCGTCCTCGCTATTTTCGCATATTACGCCAAAATCTGACGAGACCATTTCGCTTGCAGAGATATTATCCGTAGTGAATATCGGAATTTTACATATAATTGCCTCTCCGTAAACCATGGGCGCAGCCTCGTATATAGACGGCTGAACGTATAAATCACAGCACGAAAAGTAAGGATACGGATTGGATAACGATCCAAGCAAAATAATAGAATCCTCAACCCCATATTCTGCTATCAATCTTTTTACCTCCGGCATATCCGCTCCGTCTCCGGCTATATACCAACGAATATCTCCTTTTTGCTTTATTATCGGAGCAATAGCTCTTATTGCGCGAGGAATATCCTTTTGGGGAGAAAAACGACATGCGGAGAAGCAATTCAGCCTGTCCTTTTCAATCGTCACGTCTACTTTTTCTCTTGATAATCTGGTAATACGCTCTACGTCCTGCACGTTGTAGCAAAAATCAATCGGAACGCTTAGGCTCGGATGACGCTTTGAAAAAACGTCTGCCGTACCCTTTGATACGCAAACGATCTTGGTCATTTTTTCCATATATCTTTCGTTTTTCCTATCGTCAAACGAAACGTTATACGGATCGTAATGTATCCAGCCGAGCTTAATTGGAGCGTCGGTTTTCTTATACGCAAAACGATAAAAGCCCGAAACTACGGCAGTGCTTGAATCCTCGTGGTGATAGGCTATCGCAACGTCGTATCCCTTCAGCTTTTTCTGAAATAGCAGGGCAAGATTGAAAAAGAGTTTATTTGAAAAGATCTTATCAAAGAAACCCAAAAACAGCCTGAATAAATATGAAAACACGCCTTTCTTCTTTGCTTCGGCAACAGACATGCCGTGCAATTGCAGTAATCTGTTCGTTTTGATGAGATTCACCCCGTCGGGTAATCTATCCTTGAGCTGTCCGTTATTATAAAAAACACATACGTCTACGTCGTAATCGTCTTTTATTTCGTTAATGAGGTTCAGCATAGAAGATTGAATACCGCCGACGATAAACGATTTATTTATAAACAATATTCTTTTCTTCATTTAAATATCCCCGTACGTAGCTAATTCTATTTGATTCTTATTCAATATCTCCATAGTTTTAGGAGATGAGAACTGCTCGTATTCCATTATTCTTTGCTCTACTATCCTGCCAAAATAAGGAGAATCGTTCTCGGCTGCCGGATGGATAACGTACTCTCCGATCGTATTTTTCTTCCACTTGATATTACTGAAAACGTAATCAAGATCGCAAGCGTCCTTGCCTCTTAAACAGCATATCAATCCATCGGGAGACATGATTCCCTTTTTATGAGCGTTTCTTTGCCAACAGTTGAGCATTCTTGATTTAATAGGCTCAGTCAGTCTCCATGTGAGGGATTGCCTGTCCGTCTTTATGCTTGCAGGAACGTATATACGCTGATGACTGCGCATCATATTGATTCCCTTTTCTCTTGCAAAATCAACGAACAGCCTGTATATACGGAAATCAACGTGTACGTTCTGATGCGTATTCCAATAGTCAGGGTGACCCAGAAAAGCAATATATTTTTCGTATTGAGCGTTAAGCTCACGGATTAAATCCTCGTTTTTTATGAGACGATCTCTATATCTTTTTCGGAATTCAGAATATTTATAAAACTCTCCATTTTCTCTCACAAGTGAGGGGATATCCTCTTTGTTTGATACGGGATAACCGCAGGAAAGAGTAAAATGTATTCCTACTGAGATTTTCTTATATTCCTTAAGCTTGATTGACTCTTCAAAATAAGGCATATTGGTCATAACATTCGTCGACGTAATAAGACCTGCCTCAATACCCTCAAGTATAGCTTTATTTACGGCAACAGACATTCCGAAGTCGTCTGCCGTTACTATCAGTTTTTTCATTTCGACCCCCTCTTATGCTTTATTTTTTCAAGAAAATGCTTCAGCCTTGAAGATAAATAATAAAATATCCCGTTCGCCTTTGATAATCTGGTCAAAAAACCATCTTTCTCAAACGGCACACCACAAAGTTCAGGCGCAACTCTTTGAATAATACCTACGTGAACGGCAGATTTCTTTCTTTGACCTCTTTTTACCGCAGTCCACGTGTAAATAATGCTCCTCGAATTAAAAATATTTAAGTATGGCTGACCTATGGAATTATAGACGAGATTCTCTTGACCTGCCCATCTTCCGAGCCTGTTTTCGACCGAAAACAGATCAAACGTATTGACATTTTCCTGACTGTCCTTGATTTCCTCAAGCCAACCTTTTAATAGTTTTTTTGCCTCTTTGCTATAGTTGTGAAGCTTGCAAAGAAAATAACCCGGCGTAGCAAGAAATGACGGAATATCCCTATGCAAGGAGCACTTTCCGACTTGACCTATGACGTCTCCGTTGACGATTGCTGAGCCCTTGCAATGCTCCTTGACCGTGCAAGCGATCATCAAGGTCCTCTTTGAATATTCTCCCTTTCCCAGCAATCGATCGACCTCGTCAATATCACCTGTAGCAAGAGCTATATCCTCGATCTGCTCGTACTGTGCACCAACGATCTCACAAAGCCTAAGCGGGATCACTACGTCCTGAGTATCGCTTTTGAATCCCTCGTGTCTTATGGTATACGCTTTTATTTTGCTTCCTTTAAAGGCGGAGAAAAATGATAAAACGACCCTGCTATCTCTTCCTGACGTTATTGGACAAATCAGATCAAATTCTTGATTATATAAGGAAAAAACATTTTTGATCATAGGCACGGAAATATTCACGGCCTCTTCTACGCTTATTGCCTTTTGTTTAGCTTTGGAATTGATAAAACGAATAGCCTTGCTCTCTTCCAAGTTCAAATAGTGGTTAGGAATTAACTGCTTCAGCTCTTTATACTCAGTAACGTCGTAGGGCATTGCCTGCGAAATATCCCCGGATCTTCGGATATTCATAAGATCCTCGTCAGGCGTTATATTCCAATAATCCACTAGAAATTTGGGATTGCTCGCACATATAAGCTCCGAGTCCTTAACTCCGTAATACACGGGTATACTGCAGGTTGCGTCACCGATTATATAAGCTTTGTCCTTGTCTATGAAAAAAATGAGATACTTTCCGCCAAGCTTTTTCTCGTACTCAATAACTTGATCTACGTCGCTTGCGTTATCTAATATCAGCCGTGAAAGATTTTCTCTATCCCCCGTATATACGTTAACGGCATAGCCAAAAACAGCGCAGGCTTTTTCTCCACTAATAGAAACGTCAAGAGGAGTTTGGCTATCTGTTTGAATAAAAAATTCACCAATCTTACTCCGCTGAGAAAGAGTTTCTATAGATAAATCTATTTTACTGATCAGATAAGAGAAAATACCTTTAAATTCCATAATACTAACCGATTATCTTATTATAAATGAGATCATAATCCTTTGCGATCTCGGTCCAATTAAATCTTTTTGCTAGATGAGCTACTCGAGGGCTGATAGCTTCGTGCTCGTTTATTACCTTTTCAATCGCCTCTGCAACGCTATCGGGTGAATACGCCGATGCTGAATATCCAGCCTCGCCCTCTTGAAATTGTCCGTCAAATCCCTGTCCTTTAGAGTACACGACAGGCAAGCCCTGCGTCATCGCCTCAACGTAGACTAAGCCGAACGATTCCGTAAACGACGGCATAACGAAAATATCTGCGTTTCTATATACGTCGATCAGCTTTTCCTTCCCCATAGGGTCTAAAACGACCGTGCTCGAATCATTTAAAATACGCTTATACTCTTCCTTATCCTCTACCTTTCCAACGACGGTCAAGGAAAGCTCATACCCCTTATCCCTTAAAATACTTATTGCTTTTTGAGTAGTGGGAACGTTTTTATTTTTGTCTATTCTTCCTGCAAAAACTATCCTTGCGCTTTTATTTGAAGTCAAGACTTTGCTCTCATTCATCTCGTTTTCAAACCAAAAATCGTCTATTCCGTTAGGTATGATACGAGTCTTTGCCAAAAGCTCCTCTTTGAATTTCTCAGGAACGTATTTATCAAAAACCTGCTTTCTGTACGCCTCAGACAAAAAGAATATTGCCTTTGCGTCACGCATTATCTTTATGCCTCGCTTGCGAAGATGTATCATTTTTGCAAAAAAGGCGTTTACGTCGGTATTTCTTACGGCTACTACGTACGGTACGTTGTACTTTTTGGAGAGCTTCCGCGCGCAGTTACCGTCGGTAAATAGGGTATATGCGTGGATACAATCAAACTGATCTACCTTAATCTTAGATTCTATATCCTTGAGTATCTTCCGTTGCTTATAATCAAAAAAAAGTCTATCCCATTTTTTGAAGCATTCGGATACTATAACGTTTGCATTAGGGGTTATTACACCGATATTTTTGTCATAAGTAGGAACGTATACCTGATTGGTATAGCCCATTTCATCAAGCTTTTCTATCATCAGCTGATGCAAAGTCGTACCTATGTAATTACAATTAACGTGTAATAGCCTCATTTGCCTTACAGTCTCCAATAATTGATTCCGGAAGCCTTAAGATCACTTATTTTATAAAGCCCCTTTACGTCGATAAGAACCTTTTCCTTGTCGTCGACGTTTTTATAAAGCTTTTTAACGTCATCTATCGAAAGCTTTTTGAATTCGTTGTGAGCAACGGCTACGATAACGCAATCCGCATCCTTTACGTCCTCAAAGCTCGTCAGGGTTATTCCGTATTCGTGCATAGCGTCTCTTTGGCTAGCCCAAGGATCGACCACGATAGGCTCGATACCGTATTCGTTAAGACGCTTAACGATATCGTCAACCTTGCTGTTTCTCGTATCAGGACAGTTCTCCTTGAATGTCAAGCCAAGAATAACGACTCTGGATTTTTTGGGAGCTTGTCCAACCTCTATCATCTTCTTGATTGCAGCGTCGGCAACGAATTTTCCCATACCGTCGTTAACCATACGTCCGTTAAGAATGATCTGACTGTGATAGCCGAGCTTTTCCGCTTCATAAGTGAAATAATAGGGATCAACGCCAATACAATGTCCTCCGACGAGTCCGGGTCTGAATCCAAGAGCATTCCACTTGGTGTTCATTCCGTCAACTACCTCGTTCGTATCGATTCCCATACGGTCAAAAACCATTGCAAGCTCGTTCATGAAAGCAATATTGATATCTCTTTGGCTGTTTTCAACGACCTTTACCGCCTCAGCCGTCTTAATAGACGAAACGGGATAAGTTCCAACCTCAACCACGAGATCGTAAACGTTCTTGATCTCCTGCAAGCTTTCCTCGTCCATACCTGAAACGATCTTGGTGATATTCTCAAGTCTATGTACCTTGTCGCCGGGATTGATTCTCTCCGGAGAATATCCGACCTTAAAATCAACTCCGCATTTAAGCCCTGATTCTCTCTCTAAAATAGGCACGCATACGTCCTCGGTCACACCGGGATATACGGTAGATTCGTAGACGACGATAGAGCCCTTTACAAGATTTCTGCCAACGATCTCGCTCGCGCCTATAACGGGAGCAAGATCAGGAGTATGATCCTGATTTACGGGCGTAGGCACGGCTACTATATGAAACTTTGCCTCTTGTAGCCTTTTTTCATCGCTCGTAAAGTCTACGTTGCATTCTTTTATTGCCGTGTCGCCGACCTCCTTGGTCGGATCAACTCCGCTTTTGTACAATTCTATTTTTGCCTTATTAAGGTCAAAACCGATAACGTCGATCTTCTTTGAAAACGCTACCGCTATTGGCATTCCTACGTAGCCTAATCCAATCAAGGATATTTTTTCTTGCTTTTTGATGATTTTTTCGTATAGAGTCATATTAGTTTCCTTTATATGCTTTTAGGCATATACGATTTATTACTATATTTTTTCTTGAACAACATAAAGATCCCACATATCGATCCAGTACCGTACGATATATGAAAAATAGGGAAAAGAATCAGCAACAAAAGCCTTTCCTTTATAGATTTTCCTGCTTTTATTGAAAAATAAACGTTCAAAAGCGTATAAAGCCCTATCTCTGATGCAAGCATTATCCAAAAAACAGGAAGCAAAAGGCTTAATACCGTCAGTCCTAAAACAGATAGTACGAACAGCAACGGCACGAAATGTCGAAGCCCCATAGATCCTGGGCACATCTTCATCGTTATTACGTTCCACATACCGTTTTTTCTCGCCATTTGAGAAATTCCACCGATAGAATCACGGCAATAATATGATAATTTGATATCGTCTGCCATATAAATTTTTCCACCGTTTTTTCGTATACGATAGTTCATCTCGTTATCTTGATTGCGAACGAGCCTTTCGTCGTATCCGCCGTACTTCTTGAAGACCTCTCTTCTGAATGCGCCGAATGGAACTGTATCAACGTATCCGCTCTCACCCCTCGTGCGGAACTGCGAATTGCCTACTCCGAATTTAGACGAGACCATTTTTGCTATTGCGTTCCCAACGAAGCCCTCAGATTTCGTCTCTGCAACTCCGCCAACGTTTTCAGCATCGGTGTTATCAAGGTAATACACGCATTTTGATATATAGTCGTCAGCGTAGTCAGAATGAGCGTCAAGACGAACGATATATTCTCCCTTTGACGCAGAAATGCCTATATTCATTGCATAGGGAACGATTTTTTTGGGATTGTCGTATATTTTTATCAGCTCGGGATGCTCGGACATATAACCGTTCAATATCTCAACTGTTCTATCCGTTGACCCGCCGTCTACGAAAATCCACTCCATTTTATCTATGGGGTAATCCTGTTTAAATAACGACTTGATGCATTTTTCGATATATCTTTCTTCGTTATAAACGGGCATTACTACTGAAACCCTGATTGAATTATCGCTCATCATTTCTCTTCACCCACTTTTTCTGCTGATTCAAAAATGATACTATCGTCGTATTTCTTTCCAAGCACGGCAAAGACCGTCATGAACATTATTTTGATCTCGCCGAAGAAGCTGAATTTTCTGATCAGTTGGAGATTACATCTCATCTTGCACGGCAAAACCTCTTCAACGTACGCCTTTTCCACGTCGTCGGCTTTTGAAAGTATCTTGCCCTCGTCCTTGAAAAAGATGCTTGCAAGGCTCGTAACTCCTGCCGGCAACAAAAGCGTTGCCATCATCACGGGCGTATAGCATGCAACGTACTTTGGCACTTCAGGTCTCGTCCCAACGAGGGTCATATTCCCCCAAAAAACGTCTATTATCTGACATATTTCGTCTATTCTGAGCTTACGCAAGAGTTTGCCAACTCTCGTGATTCTGACGTCGTTATTGACGGTAAGCTCGCCTGATTTATCAGAATTGACCGTCATCGTGCGAAGCTTATGTATTCTGAACTCCTTTCCGTACTGGGTAACTCTCACCTGTCTATAAAAAACAGGACCTCTCGAATCCAGCTTGATTGCAAGCGCAACCAATAAAAAAAGCGGAAAAAGAACGATCATCAACACTAACGACACAAAAACGTCAAGGACACGCTTAAAAAACAAAGCGGTCCTCTTATGACTCAACAGGTCGTAGTATTCCCGAACTTCTTCCGTCCGCATTTTTTCAGGGAGCTCATCCCACTTCTTCCATCTCATTTCAGATATTCACCGACAACTTCAACGTAATTCTTGATTATGTAATCGACCTGCTCGTCCGTAAGCTTGGTATAAAGGGGCAAGCTTACCTCGTTGGCAAACAGCTCGTACGCATTCGGATAATCCTTAATATCAAATCCAAGCGCCTTGTACGCCGTAAACATAGGTAACGGCTTATAATGAACGTTGCACGCTACCCCTCTTTCTGCCATCTTTACGATGATCTCGTTACGCATACTCTCGGTAATCCCGGGTATTCTCGTGGTATAGAGGTGTCCCGACGAAACGTATCTATCGGTATAATGGTCTCTCGTCTCTACGCCCAAGGGTCTGAACGCTTCGTCGTAGCGCTCAATGATAGCCCTTCTTCTTGCAAGCATATCGGGATATCTCTCAAGCTGAACGAGACCAATAGCAGCCGATATATCAGTCATATTGCACTTGTACCAAGGACCGACGATATCGTACTCCCAAGCTCCGAGCTGAACCTTAGACAAAGCGTCCTTGCTCTGACCGTGCAGAGAAAGTAGCTGAATATTCTTGTATATCTCGTCGTTATCAAGAGCAGGATTTTCTCTCCAAGTGAGAACTCCACCCTCAGCAGTGGTAAGATTTTTAACGGCGTGAAGCGAAAAAGCCGAAAAATCAGCAAGACTTCCTGCATTGAGATCTCCCCTTCTTGCTCCTATTGAGTGAGCGGAATCAGACAATACCACTATCCTTCCGAATTTGCGCTGAAGCTCTCCGTTTGGAGTGAAGAGCGATTGCTTTCTCTTAACCGCCTCGTACACTCTGTCGTAATCGCAGGGAACTCCTCCAACGTCAACGGGAATGATCACCTTGGTCCTTTCGGTGATAGCTCTCTCCATAGCGTCGTAATCCATCTCAAGGCTAGATTTTTGCGAATCGACCAAAACGAGCTTAGCTCCGACGTGACAAACCACGGACGCGCTTGCAGTATAGGTGTAAGCAGGCACGATAACCTCGTCGCCCTCGCCTACTCCGAGCATACGAAGGACCATTTCGGCGCAAGCCGTCTGAGAATTGAGACAAACGCATTTTTGCGTGCCGATATAGCTTGCAAACTTCTTCTCAAGCTCTTTTGTCTTAGGTCCGGTGGTAATCCATCCCGAACGAATAACTTCAGCAACGGCTAACGCTTCTCTTTCTCCGACGTCAGGAGGTGAAAAAGGTATCATCATAAAACGGTTCTCCTATCTTCTATCAAAACAAAAAATGAATAAAAATGCAATCTTAAAGATAATCTCGGTTACAAAAAAACGAAACACCAAACCGAATGAGATTCAATGAAAATTTTTCTTCCCTCTATCATAAAAAAGACCGACATTTACTACTAGCAACGAATGCAAAAAAATAAACACTGCACCTTTAATCGCCCAGTAGTGAATATATAATAACATAATAGACAAAAAAAAACAAGTCTTTTCTCCTTTTCCATCAAAAATTGATGTTTTTATTTCAAAAAAAATAAATTTCCCCTCATTTACCCCTGAATCACACCATATTTTTCCCATTTTGTACTCTCTAACCATCTCGATTATAGCAATTTGTGATATTTTTCACCTGAATTTTTGATCTACGCCGTAATTCGGTTTGTAAAAATTTTGTCGATATGGTACAATATCGTCATGAAATACGCACTTATAACGGGCGCTTACGGCGGTATGGGCAGAGAAACCTCTAAGCTTCTCTCTCGTCTCGGCTGGACGGTATTTGCGCTTGACAAAAAAACTGAATACGAAAGCAACGGAGTGATCCCGATAGAGGTCGACGTAACGAGCGCAGACAGTATAGCTTGCGCCCTAAAATTGGTCAAGGCTCACACCGACAGACTTGACGCAATAATACATTTTGCAGGAATATACGATCTAGATTCTCTCGTCGAGATCAACGAGGAAAGATTCATAAGAATCTTTGAGATAAATCTTTTCGGGGTATACAGAGTCAACAAAACCTTTCTGCCTATGCTGTCCAAGGGAAGCAAGGTAGTTATCACGACGAGCGAACTTGCGCCCCTTGATCCTCTTCCATTTACGGGCTTGTACGCAGTCACTAAAGGCGCTCTTGACAAATACGCTCTTTCGCTCAGAATGGAGCTTCAGCTTCTCGGTATCACGGTATGCTTACTAAGACCGGGGGCTGTAACGACCACTCTTCTTGGAGACTCAACTACCGCTCTTGACAAATTCTGTGAAAGCACTAAGCTCTACGATTGCAACGCGGTGAAATTTCGCAATATCGTAAACAGGGTTGAGGCAAGAAGCGTACCGACTATCAGGATAGCTCGGACGGTAAACAAAATACTTAATAAAAAAAGCCCCAAGCCCGTCTGGAATCTCAACAGAAATCCCTTGCTTCGCTTGCTTTCCGCTCTTCCTAAGCGCATGCAGGCATCTATAATACGCAAAATTCTGAAGTAATCAAAAAATAACAATTTAAGGTCAATCAATCGTAGGTTTTGAACCGTGCTTTCGTGCTACAATAAGAAAAAACTCAAGGAGTCGAAATGGAAGCACTTATCCCCATGCTCAAAAACGTTCTGATTTTCGTTGCACTCGCTATTCCCGGATATATTCTGGTCAAATCAGGCTCGCTCAAGGACTCTCACTCGGGAGTTTTGTCCAAGCTACTGATGTACGTCGGGCTACCCTTTTTGATACTGTCTGGAACGCTTGGCGTAAGCTTTGACGAGGAAACAGTCACCTCGGTCGTGATAGTAGCTTTACTTGGCACGGCGATCACCTTTTTGTTTTTCTTCCTGTCCTCCCTCATCACAAAATATGAACCTGACGGCAAAAAGAGAGGAATGCTCCGCTTTTGCGAGATCTTTTCAAACAACGGATTCCTTGGACTACCTATAGCAGCAGCCGTTTTTGGTCAAAGCTCGTTAGTATTTACCTATCTCGTAATACTAAACATCATCACGAACACACTACTCTATACGCTTGGAATATACCTCGTTTCTAACGACAAAAGTACCATAAAACTCAATAACGTGTTACTAAATCCCGTACTTATTGCGTTCGTTCTCGGCGTTATTCTTAACCTGCTTGGAGTCACGAAAGCCGTTCCCGAGATCACCTCTTACTCCGATCACTTTAAAGGAATAGTGACCCCGATATCCATGACTATACTTGGTATGAAAATGGGCGGAATACGCCTCGGCTTGATATTCAGCTCAAAAAGGACTTATCTCGTTTCTGCTATCAAACTCGTAGCCGTACCCATTATTGCGACTATAATATTGATTGCAATTAACGCAATATTCTCGGTCGGCAGAGATATGGTGATCGCAACCTTCGTTGCCTTTGCAATGCCCGTAGCAGGACTTGCCTCAGCTTTTGCGGACCGCTACTCGGGAGACACCGAGGGAGCGGTTGTCTACACGCTCGGATCGACTCTCTTTTCCGTAGTGACCATACCTTTATTGTACGGACTGGTCTGTCTCGTAATTTGACCGTTTTTCAAAAATTCCTTTGATCTGAGTATCTATTTTGCATTTTTTGAGAAAAAGTTGTTAATTTTTTGAAATTTTCCACGAAATCGGCGTATTTTTGCTTTTTAAATACGCCGTATTTTTTTTAAAATAAATAATTTATTTTTAAAAAATTTTCAAATTTTAGTTGCATTTTTACCGTATTAGATGTTACACTACAAGTGCAAGAAACTATTATAAGGAGAAAATGGAAAATGAAAACCAGATTTGCAGAAGAATGGAAAGGCTTCAGCGATGGTGCGTACCAGAGCGAGATCAACGTAGCTGATTTTATTCAGAACAACTACACCCCCTACACCGGTGGAAAAGATTTCCTTTGCGGACCTACCGACCGTACCAAGAAGCTTATGGACAAGGTCAACGCTCTCCTCAAGGCAGAACAAGATAAGGGCGGAGTTTTGGACGTTGACACCGAGAGAGTATCTTTGCTTCTTTCTTATCCTGCTGGATATATTGACAAAGATAGCGAGATCATCGTTGGTCTTCAGACCGATGCTCCCTTAAAGCGTGGTGTAAACCCCTTCGGCGGTATCAGAATGGCAAGAAGCGCTTGTGAGGCTTACGGATACAAGCTCTCGGAAAACATCGAGAACCAGTTCAAGTACATGACCACCCACAACGACGGCGTATTCCACGTATACACCGAGGAAATGCGTAAGGTTCGTCACGCAGGTATTTTGACCGGTCTTCCCGACGCTTACGGAAGAGGACGTATCATTGGCGACTACCGCAGAGTAGCTCTTTACGGTGTAGACGCTCTTATCGAGGCTAAAAAGGCAGACAAGATCGCTTTTGGTAAAAAGAATATGACGGGAGACAACTTCCGTGACTGTGAGGAGCTTTACGCTCAGATTGACGCTCTTAACGCTCTTAAGGGAATGGCAGAGATCTACGGCTTAGATATCTCCCGCCCTGCTAAAAACGCAAAGGAAGCTGTTCAATGGCTTTACTTTGGTTACCTTGCAGCTATCAAGGAGCAGAACGGCGCGGCAATGAGCCTTGGAAGAGTAAGCACCTTCCTCGATATCTACGTAGAGCGCGACCTCAAAGCAGGCATCATCACCGAGAGCGAAGCTCAGGAGATCATGGACGATTTCGTTATCAAGCTCCGTATAACCCGTCAGCTTCGTACTCCTGAGTACAACGACCTCTTCGGAGGAGACCCCACCTGGACGACCGAGTGTGTCGGTGGTATGGGTCTTGACGGAAGAACGAGAGTTACCAAGAACTCCTTCAGATTCCTCAATTCGCTTTACAACCTCGGACCTGCTCCCGAGCCAAATATCACTATTCTTTGGTCACAGGAGCTTCCTGAGGCGTTCAAGCAGTTCTGCGCTCAGGTATCTATCGACACCGACTCTATCCAGTACGAGAACGACGACGTTATGCGTCCCCTCTACGGTGAGGACTACGCTATCGCTTGTTGCGTATCAGCTATGAAGGTTGGTAAGCAGATGCAGTTCTTCGGCGCTAGATGTAACCTTGGCAAGCTCTTACTCCTCACCCTTAACGGTGGTAGAGACGAGAACACGGGCGCTCAGATCGCTCCTGAGGGCAAGGTATTCACCGGAAAGCTCGACTACGACGAGGTAATGGAGGCTCTTGCTAAATATAGAGCATGGCTTGCTAACCTCTACGTTAATACCCTTAACGTTATCCACGCTTCTCACGACAAGTACGCATACGAGAAGATCCAGATGGCTCTTCACGACAGCACGGTCGAGAGATTCATGGCTTGCGGTGTTGCAGGACTTTCGGTTATTACGGACTCACTTTCGGCTATCAAGTACGCAGAGGTTACTCCTATCATCGGTGAAAACGGCGTAATTGAGAACTTCGACATCAAGGGTGACTTCCCCACCTACGGTAACGACGACAACAGAGCAGACGAGATCGCCGTTCAGGTAGTAAGAGACTTCTCTAACGAGATCAAGAAAACTCCCACCTACAGAGACGCTATCCATACGCTCTCCGTTCTTACCATCACCTCTAACGTAGTTTACGGCAAGAAGACGGGTAACACTCCTGACGGAAGAGTTAAGGGCGCACCGTTTGCACCCGGAGCTAACCCCATGCACGGCAGAGAGAAGAACGGCGCTCTTGCATCGCTCAACTCCGTATCCAAGATCCCCTACGATTGTTGCCGTGACGGTGTATCCAACACCTTCACCATCGTACCCGGAACGCTTGGTAAGAACATGGAAGATAGAATCGACAACCTCGTTGATATGATGGACGGATATTTCGGAAGAGGCGCTCATCACCTCAACGTTAACGTTCTCGACCGCGAGAAGCTCGTTCAGGCTATGGAGAATCCTGCGCTTTACCCCAATATCACTATCCGTGTATCGGGATACGCAGTTAACTTCAACAAGCTCAACAAGGCTCAACAGCTCGAGGTTCTCCAGAGAACGTATCATGAAAGCATGTAAGGGATATATAAGCTCTATATATCACGGCTCGGCAGTAGACGGAAAGGGTCTCAGAAGCGTTATATTCTTTTCAGGATGCAATATGAGATGCCCCTTCTGTCACAATCCCGAAACCCTTTTTGAAAAGGGCACGGAACGCTCCCTTGAGGACGTTCTTGAGATAATTTCGAGGTACAAGGGCTATTACAAAACGAAAGGCGGCGTCACCCTATCGGGTGGCGAGCCTTTTTTACAGTCTGATTTTTGCGCAGAGCTTATAAAAGCTCTTCACGAAATGAAGATCAACGTTATCGCAGAAACCAACGGTCTCATCGCTGAGGACAGGCTTATTACCTATCTTGACGGCGTAAGACTCGACGTAAAAAACTTCAATAAAGAGAGTGCAGACGAGCTTATTTCAAGGTACACGCCATTCGTTGAGCTTTGCAGGGCTCATTCAGTTCCCGTAAGCTTCACGAACGTTCTCATTCCGACTATAAACGACGACGAGGCCACTCTTTTGGATCTTGGGAAATTCTTGAAGATGGTTGACGGAGCAAAATTTGAATTTTTGCCGTTTAAGAAAATTTGCGTCACTAAATACAAATCTCTTAACAAGATCTTCCTCTACGAGGACGTACCGAGCGCAACGGCTGACGACGTAAAAAGAGCTTATACCACTCTCAAAAAACTTTAACTATGTACAGCTTACTACTTGCAATTATTTATCTCAGCTTCATAAGCTTAGGTCTACCCGACTCCCTGCTCGGCTCAGCTTGGCCTATATTACATAGAGAGCTTCACTTGCCCGTATCCTATGCGGGCATTATTTCTATGCTTATTTCGCTCTGCACGGTCGTATCAAGCCTTATGAGCGACCGCCTGACGAGTAAATACGGCGCAGGAATGGTGACTGCGGTCAGCACGCTGATATCAGCAGGCTCGCTTATAGGCTTTTCGGTGAGCACGGAATTTTGGATGCTTATACTATTTGCCCTGCCCTATGGCTTCGGCGCAGGCGCAATCGACTCTGCCCTCAATAACTACGTTGCTCTCCACTACAAGAGCAGACATATGAGCTGGTTACATTGTATGTGGGGTCTTGGAGCGTCTATCAGCCCATACGTCATGAGTTACGCAATAACAGGTCTTAATTCGTGGAGTGCAGGATACGAAATAGTAGCCTTTATTCAGATCGGACTGACCGTAATGCTCTTTATGAGCGTGCCTATATGGAAAAAAAGAAAGGAGAATATCCCGTCAAGCCAAGCTCAGCCTGCGCTTTCACTCAAAAGCGTTGCTAAGATCAACGGCGCAATTCCCTGCTTTCTGACCTTTTTGTGCTACTGTGGAATGGAAGCTACGACCATGCTATGGGCAAGTAGCTATATGGTTATGGCAAGAGGGGTCTCGCCTGAGTCCGCGTCAAGCTACGCAAGCCTCTTCTTTATCGGAATAACGGTTGGCAGAGGTATAAACGGCTTCCTGACGCTCAAATGGGACGATAAAACGCTTATCCGCCTCGGTCAAGGAATAATTGCTCTCGGCGTCGTGCTTATCGCCATACCGTTCGATTTTATGCTTTCCGTGATAGGCTTCGTAGTAATAGGACTAGGTTGCGCGCCAATATACCCCTCTATTATACATATGACGCCCGCCCTATTTGGAGAAGACAAGTCGCAAGCAATGATAGGCGTACAAATGGCGTGCGCGTACACAGGCTCAATGCTCGTTCCACCGATATTCGGGGCTCTCGCAAACGCAACGACCTTTCTCGTGATGCCGATATTCATTTCAGTCTTTTTGATCTCTATGATCGTTCTCCACGAGACCGTAGTCAGAAAAACGTCAAAATAAACTATAACTAAAAAGCGTGTTATCCACTCGTGATAACACGCTTTTTTGTATAAGCAAAGAAAAAAGGGCAGAATGATCTGCCCTTTCGTTGATATTCCTACATTTTTTCGAAATGCTCTATGTTCGTTACGAATACCGTTGCTCCTCCTACCGTTACCTGAACGGGAAGAGTGATAGGCATAGCAGGCTGAGCAGAGGTGGGTACGGTGACCGTTCTGCGCGAA
Source organism: Clostridia bacterium (assembly GCA_045633285.1). Lineage (GTDB taxonomy): Bacteria > Bacillota > Clostridia > Christensenellales > RUG350 > RGIG2224. The sequence continues at coordinate 21,108 of JAZQYC010000278.1, forward strand.
GAGTGCTTGCGTATGATATCAAGTGCGCTCTCTACCTTGTCGTCGTCCACACCCATTAAGAGCGTGACGTTGCCAGAGGTCAAAAATCCACCCGTGGTCGCCATTTTTGTAAAGAAGAAGCCTGCGTCAGTCAGCGAGAAGCAAACCTCGTCTGCGTCCTTTTTATTAACAATAGCAGTTATCATTTTCATAAAAACGTCCTCCTTATCGCTATATAATCGCTTTTATATTTATATTATATCATATTTGTCTTCAAAAATCAATATCCTTTTTTTATAAAAAATGCATTCCCCTACGTATAAAGGAATGCATTTAAGGTTTAGCCTAATATCTCGTCAAATTTCTGCTCTTCAGTTTCTTTTGCCTCGACCTGAGCTCTCGTTCTATGTCCTGCCGTGATAACGTATTGAATCATAACCACTACTATCAGCATTAACGCCACGCACGCAATAAACGCCGTCAAGTAAGAACCAAGCGCATCGAAGCAGAAATTCATTATAGGAGAGCCAAGCGCGCATCCTGCCGTGCTTGCCGATATAAATACGCCGAGCATTTTGCTGTAATCCTTTTCGCCGAAAAGATCGCAAGCGTAAAGAGGAATGATTATCGTCTCAAGAGGAAGAGCTATAGCGCTGAGCACAGTTCTCACGACGACGAGTATTCTTCCAACGTCACTATCCGTGATCACACAAAGAAGCACGAGCTCGCCAATAGCAGCAAGCGAACAGATCGTTATGGTCAGTCTCAGGCCGAATTTATCGTACATAATGCCCGAGCCGAATTTCATCACCGCAAGCATTACGCTTGAGAGCACGGATACCTCTGCAATGAAATCGTAGCTTATGCCAACGTCGGACAAATGAGCTGAGCTTACTCCGCCCGTGCCCTGAAGAATTATTCCCGTACCCGCTATACAAAAGATAGCGCAATAAAAGTAGGGCTTTTTGATAGCCTCCTGAAAGGTTATACCGCTCCACGCTCTGCCTCGCTTTTTCTTGCCCTTGATCTCGCCCTGTTCACCCTCGCCCTCCTTGGGCTCACGATAAAAGAGCATCATAAATATTGCAACTACTGCTACGCAGATAGCGATTATGTAGTAAGCGTTTTTGTATCCGTCAGGCGAGCCGTAGACGATAGGTTTAACTATGAGAAGGTTTGCAATAGCTGAGCCACAGGCGTTTGCACAAAGCACAACGCCCATTATAGTTCCTCTGTTTTGTCTGAACCACTTAGCTACTATAAAGCCTACGAGAGTCGTTCCCGTCCACGCAATACCTACGCCAAGGAGCATTCCTCCAAGATAGATCAAGATGACGTTAGTCGCAAAAGCACAGCAAAGCACGGATCCAGCTAAGGCAATAAAGCCCCCGAGCATCATTTTCTTTGCGCCGAATTTAGCCACCAAAAAGCCAAAGAACAGATTGACTATGCTCGTAGCAATAAATCTGAACGTCTCGTAGAACGAATACTCGCCACGGCTTATTCCAAGATATTCCGTGATAGGCTTGATGAAGTGACTCCTGATACCGCTACCAAAGCCCAAGCAAACGAACATCATAAAAAAGCACAGCGCTACGATGACCCATTTGTACTCAAGCTTAAACTTTTTCTTTGTCAAGCCTTCCTCTTGCATATTCTCCATTTTATATCTCCCCTTGATCCTTTTGCTCTGCTAAATTCCTCTTCTCCTTTTTTGAAACGGACACGATTATTTGAAAAAGCACGACCACGCACGCCATAATGATAGCAAAAGCGTAGAATGCAGGATTATACTCAC
>JAZQYC010000279.1:0-2021 GCA_045633285.1 Clostridia bacterium
AAAAGGAGCGCAAGGCTGTCCTTTGGTACGGTGGACGTTTGCTTCAACGTAAAGGACGGAATGCTTGACGACGTGAGCTTTTTCGGAGATTATTTCATGATAGGAGATGTTTCGGCAATCGAAGCAAGGCTTAAGGGAGTAAGACCGATAAAAAGCGAGCTATTGTCCGCGCTATCCGGCGTGGATAAGATCATCCGTGGCGCAACTGCCGAGGAGATCACAGACAAATTGTTTTTTGGAGAATAATTATGAAAAAAGCGGTTATTTACGGAGCCGGTAATATCGGAAGGGGCTTTATAGGACAGCTTCTCACTATGTCTGACTACGAGGTGGCTTTTCTTGACATCAACAAAGAGGTCATAGGCAAGCTTTCAGAGGACAGACAGTATCCTATCACTATCGTTTCCAACGACGGAAACAGAGAGATCATCGTAAAAAACGTATACGGTATAGACAGCTCTGTCGAGGAGAACGCTATCAAGGCGATCTTTGAGGCTGATATTATGTCTACCAGCCTTGGAGTTAACGTTTTGAGATTCGTTGCTAAAACTCTTGCCAAGGCTATCGAGATGAGAATCGATGCAAAGAGACCTCCGCTCAATATACTTCTTTGCGAAAACCTTATTGATGCAAACATCTATCTCAAGAACGAGATATTCAAATATTTAAGCGAGGACAAAAAGGCTGTCTTTGACGAGAACGTTGGTCTCGTTGAGGCAAGCATCGGCAGAATGGTTCCCGTTCTTCCTAAAAAAGAGGGAGACAATATCTTAAGAGTTGCAGTTGAGGAATTCGACGTATTGCACCTTGATAAGGACGGCTTCGTTGGAGAGCTTCCAGAGATCTATAACACCAGACTTTGCACTCCGTTCAACCTCTACATACAGCGTAAGCTCTTCATTCACAATATGTGCCACAGCGTAACGGCTTATCTTGGAGCAAGAGAGTACGAATACATCTGGGAAGCTATCGAGAATTCTGATATCAAATATATCGTTGAACAGCTTGGCGTTACGAGCGCAAGAGCTATAGCTCTTGAAAACGGTGGAGACGCTTTGGAGCTTATAGACTTTTTGAATAAGCTCTTGTACAGATTCTACAATAAAGAGCTTAAGGATACTATCGAGAGAGTAGGCAAAGATCCTATCCGTAAGCTCAAGGCTATCGACCGTATTACGGGTGCGTATCTGCTTGCTAAAAAGCATGGTCTCGACACCACCTTCAATATGATAGCTTTTGCTGCTGCGCTTATTTTCAGAAAGGATGCAGACGACGCGTCGAAAACCGTTAACGACGACTACAAGACCCTTGGAGCAAAGGCTACCCTCAAAAAGTATACCGACGTTGACTTTACGGACGAGGAATGCGCAGTTATCGACACCTACGCAGAGCTTATCGGAAAGAACGACTACAGATCGGTTATCCTTATGGCAGAAAAGCTCAGAGCTAAGGCAATACCTAATAAATAAGTTTACACGAGTTTATCAAAGTGGTATAATTAAAGGACTGAACGTTCAGTCCTTTTTTTATTAAATAAACGGAGAATAATATGTACAGGATAGGAATAGACGTAGGCGGAACTACGATCAAATGCGGAATAGTTAGGGGAAAAGAGGTTACGAAAAAAATAGCCGTGCCTACTCCCATAAACGACGTTGAACTAGCAGTCAAGGTGACGATCGAGCTTATCAGAGCTACGCTCAAGGAGGCTGGCGTTACGATCTCCGAGGTTGAGTCAATTGGTGTTGGTCTTCCCGGAACGGTGCATCAAGGGGTAGTCACGTACGCAAACAACCTCGGTTGGTATGACGTACCGTTTGCAAGGCTTCTTTCCGATTCTCTTGGGGTAAGCGTTTATTCTGATAACGATGCAAGATGCGCGCTCTATGCTGAGCTTGCATTTGGCTCGGCTAAGGGAATAAACGACGCTCTTATGATAACTCTCGGGACTGGAGTAGGAACGGCTTTTACCTCAAACGGTAGAGTTCACAGAGGCAATCTCTCCTCAGGCGGAGAAGTCG
>JAZQYC010000280.1:0-1549 GCA_045633285.1 Clostridia bacterium
GTAGATATCGGTGGACATAAGTTTGGCGGAGATAATTTTCAGATAATCGCTGGACCTTGCTCAATAGAATCCGAGAAGCAGATAATCGAGGTCGCAAAGTCCGTCAAGGACGCAGGAGCTACCCTCTTAAGAGGCGGAGCGTTCAAGCCAAGAACTTCCCCTTACGCTTTCCAAGGTCTCAGAGAATCGGGTATCGAGCTTCTTTTGAAAGCAAAGAAAGAAACGGGTATGCCTATCGTTACCGAAATAATGAGCATTCGTCATATTGATCTATTTATGGACGTTGACTTAGTTCAGATCGGCGCTCGTGATATGCAGAACTTCGAGCTTTTGAAAGAGGTCGGAAGAATGAAAAAACCCGTGCTCTTGAAGCGTGGTCTTGCAAATACCATAGAAGAGTGGCTCATGAGCGCAGAATATATCATGAGCGAGGGCTGTAAGGATATCATTCTTTGCGAGAGAGGTATCAGAACCTTTGAGCCTTACACCAGAAACACGCTCGACCTTTCGGCAATACCCCTTCTCAGAGAGCTGACTCATTTGCCTATCATAGTAGACCCCTCGCACGCATCGGGTCTTTCAAGGCTCGTTCATCCGCTCTCACTTGCATCGGTTGGAGCAGGCGCAGACGGACTTATGATAGAGGTACACAACGATCCCGTTCACGCTCTCTGCGACGGCGCGCAGTCACTTAAGCCCGACGCATTCGAGAATTTAGTAAAGAGCATTGACGTAATGCTTCCCTTGGTCGGAAAGGCAAGAAGATGATCACGGGTATAGTCGGACTTGGTCTTATGGGAGCGTCTCTTGCCCGTACTCTCAAAAAAAAGGGAGAAAGGGTATACGGAACGGATATTGATCCTACCGCCTTGGAGACGGCAATAAGAGAAAATATAGTAGACGGAGAGCTTGACATGGAAAGCCTTGGTCTCGTGGATATCCTGATCGTTTCGGTATTTCCCGAGAGCTTTAACGAAGCCACCCGAAAAGTATTGCCTTTGCTTAAAAAAGGGGCTATCGTATGTGACTTTTGCGGTATAAAACGAAGGATTACCGACCAAATGGAGCTCATGGCAAGAGAATTTCCTGGTATCAGCTTTTTCGGCGGTCACCCTATGGCAGGAAGAGAGGTTTCGGGAATATCTGGCTCGAGAGATGATCTTTTTGCCAGCGCGAGCATGATATTAGTTCCCGTATCAGGCGAAAAGGAGACTCTTTCAAGGGTCAAGGAGTATTTTCTCGGTGTGGACTTTGAAAGAGTGGTCGTTACGGACTCAGACAATCACGACGCTATGATAGCGTATACCTCACAGCTTTGTCATATCGTTTCAAATGCCTTTATCAAAAACGGCACGGCGCAGAAGCATTTTGGCTATTCTGCCGGAAGCTACAAGGATATGACGAGGGTAGCGAGGCTCAATCCCGAGATGTGGTCACAGCTGATGAGCGCAAATGCGGACAAGCTTTTGCCCGAGCTTGACGAGTTGATAGAAAATCTCAAAAAATATAGTGATACGCTAAAAAGCGGAGACAGGGACGGTCTCAAGCT
>JAZQYC010000281.1:0-5186 GCA_045633285.1 Clostridia bacterium
CAAGACGAGTATATCTCAACGAGCTTATGACAGAGAGAGTAAATATCGACTATATGAATCTTGACGGTGGATTTAAGGCGGTTTCGTACAATGGTATCCCCGTCGTAGCAGACAGATTCGTTCCCGAAAAGTCTATGTATCTTCTCGATACCAACGATTTCAAGCTTCACCAGCTTTGTGATTGGAAGTGGCTTGAGGGAGCAGAGGGCAGAATTCTCAATCAGGATGCAAACAAGGCGACCTATACCGCTACCCTCGTAAAATACGCCGATCTTATCTGTGACAGACCCTTTGGTCAGGCTCGTATCACTAATATCGGCTAATATGGACAAGCTCGTCAGAATTGAAAACGACGTTTTTGATATCGGAGCAAGGTTGCGCGAAATAGACGGGGGATATTACCCCGTCTATAACCTTACGAAAAAAAGATTCGAGGTGCACCATAGCGGATCGAAAAATTCTCTTCAGGTGGTTTTGCCTTATCCTTGTCTTGACAAAAGAGCGATAGACAGAGTGAGAGAAACCAGACTTGAATACGTTGAGAATATGCTCCGTGAAATGGACGAATCAAACGAAAAAAAGCGTCTTGATAGCGAAAAAAGAAGAATGGACGAGGCTGACGAGCTTATCGAAAGGTATTCTTGCCTCGTTCGAAGGAGCTGAAATGAAATCAGAAAAAGTACTTGAGCTCAGCTCAAAATTATTGAATATGAAAGAGGACGTAATAAGTGATCAAAGCTCAGACCCCAAGGCACTCGAGCTTATGGTAACGGCTTTGAATAACGTTCTCAGCGAAATAGCCGAGGAGTACGTTCCTTTTTTAAAGACCGAGGAGATCGTATCAGAGACTGCCGAAATTCCCTTTTTATCCTTGTCAGAGACCCCAAAAGAGATATTAAAGGTCAAAACGGCAGGAAAAACCACCAAATTTGAGCTTACTCAGACGGGTATCAAGCTGAAAAGCGGAGGAAAGATCGAGATCACCTATTCTTATATTCCCCAAAAGGTGGCTTACGGCGAGGAATTTTATCTTCCCGTTGGAATCACAGAAAGGACTCTTGCTTGTGGAGTAGCCGGCGAATACGCCCTTATGTGTGAAAGATACGAGGAGTGCGTCAATTACGACAATAGGTTTATGAGCGGTATCAGATCGGTATCACGGTCAAAAAAGGAAAGGAAGCTTCCGTATTGGAGGTGGATATGACGTTTTATCCTGGAAGAAGATCAATCAAGCCTGCAACGACAAAAAACTTCAAGATAAACGCATTCGGAGGAATGGCGACCGGAATAGCGGATAACCTCGTGGATCTGTCAAAGAGTAAATATTTCTTTAATATGACTGCTCGTGACGGCGAGCTGAGGGAGGGCTACGGCACGACCTTAGCTCAAATAAGAGATGCAGGAGGAGGAACGTACGTATTGCCTCAGCCTGAGCGTAACGTGGACGGCGTGTGGTTTTATAAGCGTTACGATAGCGAGAATAATCGCCACGACGATAGAATAATCGTGCATACCGCAGGAAGAAAGCTATTATCTCTTGCAATAGACCAAAAGGCTGTTGAGTACGAGGAGATCGAGAGTAAGTTCGTCAAGGTCTACTGCGCCGAGAGCTATAGATTGGGAGATAAGGATATAATGCTTTTGTCTACCTCGGACGGCTTCTATACCCTCGACGACTTAACGGTAACCAAGGTAGAGGACGCTCCGCCGATCAGAGATCTTTGTCTTCATTACGAGAGAGCGTTTGCGACCGTTGAGGGAGAGGGGATATCCCTTTGGTTTTCTAAAAGCATGGATCCTACCGATTGGTCTGTAAGCTCGAGTAGCGGTGGATATATCAACTTTGCCGATAGCGGAGGCAAGCTCACTAAGGTAGTGAGCTTTTTGGGATACGTCTACGTATTTCGTGAGTACGCAATAGAAAGAGTTTCCGCTCAGGCGGAGCAGACTGAATTCAGCGTGCGAAAGATCTACGACTCAACGGACAAGATAATCGAAAAAACTATAGCCGTTTGCGGAGACAAGATACTATTTTTGTCCGAAACGGGACTGCACGTTTTTGACGGGGCGAGCGTTACGCCTGCATACGGCGTATTGTCTATGAAGGAAACGGGGATAGCAGTCAACGATTGCGTCGGCGCGTATTTTAGAGGAGTATATTATCTTGCTTGCTATCTTCCTTGGCTTGTAAAAGAGCAAACTGTACAAAATAGGGCTGAGTTTGACCGTAATAACTGCATTTTCCTCTACGATATCGCAAGAGGTGACGCGCAGATTATAGCAGACCTTGACGTAGAGGGATTTACCGTTACGAAAAGCGAGCTGACGAGCGAGCTACTGTTTTGGATAAGAGGTGATCTGCAAAGCGAGGCAAGGCTTTGCTCCGTGCAGGAGGGAAGAAATATAAGACTGAGCAAATCAACCGAGACCTATTGGCGTACGGGTATGACCGATCTTGGATATCCCGAAAAGCGAAAGCTGTTAAGATCGGTGACGGTAACCTGCCGTGGAAAGTTCACCGTAGGCGTTCTCATTGACGACAAGAGGATAATCTTTGAGTCCGTTGAGGGTATAGCCGTTAAGCTTCCCATTAACGAGAGGTTTGACAAGGTGGGATTTTTCTTCAGTAGCACGGAAAAGAGCTTCAGTATGAGTAACCCCGTGATCAGGGTGGATATGAGGTGAGTATGAATACGACCAAAATTTTAATAGACCTTGAAGAGCTTACCGAGCGAGTATCGATTCTTGAAAAGAAGGTCAAGGACATTCTCGGTATGATCTCAAGCGTCAAGGAGGAATCATGACGGTAAGATTGAACAACAAGGGATTGATGTACACCGAGGAGGATTTTAAGACCTTTGCAGAGAATAAGCAGGAGATGTACGATACCCTTGAGGATATGAAAAGGTCTTGGGAGAAAAAGAACGCTGTCGAGCTTCCCGAGATCAAAACCTACGACAAAAAAGAGTATATAGACAGCGACCCAAATACTATAAAAGCGCAAGCGGAAGAGGAGTACAAGGGAGCAAGAGAGGCTGGGATAGCTGATATCAAGTCCTCAAGCTCAGAGAAGAAAAGCAAGGTGCAGGCAAAGATCGAAAAAGAAAAGCAGGACTATCTAGCTGACACCGAAAGGATCAAAAGCAACGCCGAGCAAAGAAAAAAGGAGAGCTTAAGCGAGGCAATCAACAAGGGCATTGCTCGCTCGTCGATATTGGCGTCAGAGAGCGATAGGATCGACTCTGAAACTGAAATGGAGCTTAGCGAAAGGCTCAGAGATTCAACGGTGCTCAATAACGTTTACAATATGGAGCTTACGGTCTTAGAGGAGAGGCTGAATAGCGCTCTTGAGGCGTTTGAGATAGAAAACGCCGTTAAGATCAAGAAGCGTATTAACGATCTGACTAAGGACATAGAGGACGAAAACGAAAAGATCCTTGAGTACAACAACAAAATGACCGAGCTTGAGCAAAAGAGCATAAGAGCAAGAGCAGAGGCTGAAGAGAAAAATAGAAAAATGGCAGAGGCTGTCTCGGAAAACGAAAGGATCTACGGCTATTCGGGAGCAAAAAAGGAGCATTACGATTCAAGAATGACGGTAGCAAAAAGATACTATATGTCTCTTCCTAAGGAGCAGGCTCTTAAGGAATTTGATCAGGACGAGAAGATGCACGAGTACCTCGGTCTCAACTACACCAAGCTTCGTACCCTCTTAAACGCAAGATAGGAGAAAAAATGTGGGATCAGATATTTGAAACGGCAATGACCAACGGCTTATGGGCGGTGCTTTTCGTGGCTCTGTTTTGTTACGTTTTGCAGGACGGAAGAAAAAGAGAGGAAAAGTATCAAAAGACTATAGAAACTCTCACCGAAAGGCTTGAGATAGTCGTTGAGATCAAGGAAAAGCTTGACAAAATAAGCGCAAAGAAGACGAAAACTCAAAAAATAAAATTAGACGAGGAGGCAGTTTTATGAAGATTAGCTACAAGGCTGTAATGAGCCTTCTCGGAGCAATAGTTCTCGTTCTTCAAAATCTTGGAATGAGCGTAGAGCCTGCGCTCGTCGACGATATCGTGACGGGAATAGCGGGACTGTTAGTTGCGCTCGGGGTGGTTTTGCCTAAAAAAAGCGAAAAGGACGACGAATAAAAAATGCGTCAACCATAGAGTAAAACTCGTACGGTTGGCGCATTTTTTTATTTAGCAAGTCGGTTTCATCTTATATGTACCAAAGGGCGCTAGCCCCTAAAAAAGGATATTAGCATTTACCGCCACAGGAATTACCGCATCCGCAGCAGCAACAGAGTATAACTATAAGGGGAAGGATACAACCGCAGCCCGAAGAATAGCCACCGTTACCACAACCGCCACAGCAGAGCAAAAGGATAAGAATCCAGATAATGCAATCGCAGTTACCGAAAGAGTTACAACCGTTCATAAATTTACCTCCTTATTGATTTTGAGATATTTGCTATCTTCATACTTCACAATACGCTTAAAAAAAATAATTTGTTACATTTTGGAATAAAACTTTTTTATCCTTAATAGATATAAAGGTATGGAGGGCGTATGAAAGGTTTAAAGGGACTGCTTGGAGTAGGTATCGGACTTGTGGGCGTGCTCGTATTTTGCGGTGGGATATCATGGTGCGTACCCTACGGGGTAGAATGGATATATACTCTTCACGCATCGAATTTTTTGCCCGCTCCAATCGTGATGAGCCTTGCGTGGCTTATAATGTACGCCGTTTTGGTGATCTTTTTTACAACCTCTTTTATGGCGGGTATAAACAGGGCAAGGACGATAGGATTTTTGGCTCTCGGGATATGCCATTCCTTGGGCGTCTTTTTTCTCTTTTTTATGCACGATCTTACACTTTCACTTCTCGTGAATTTGGTGATTTCCGGAGTATATATTTGGCTGTTTTCAGACCTGCAGAGGGTTTATCCCCGATTTTTCGCTATAAATTTGGTTTACTTTTTGTGGATTTGTTACATAATTGCGATAAATTACTGTTTATTGATTTTTAATTAAAAAAAGCACCTGAAAATACTTGCTCTGACCCTTATAATTTGCTATAATGGTTTCTACCGTGGGACTTACGCCTACAGGATAGAAACCTTTTTTATCTATAACGATGGGTATCGTCAGAACTCAAGCGAGGTAATTTATGAATAAATCTTCACA
>JAZQYC010000282.1:0-5313 GCA_045633285.1 Clostridia bacterium
AACAGATTTACAGTCTGCCCCCTTTGGCCACTCGGGAATCATGAGCCGTGCGAGAGAGCAGAACAGGAAAATATCTTTGAGCAAAAAACTGTACCCGAGTACTTTAAGGGTAAAAGCTTCGTCGTTTTTGACTTAGAGACCACGGGTGTTGACACCAATACGTGTAAGGTAATAGAGATCGCTGCTATCAAGATCGTGGATGGCGAGTGGACGGAGCAGTTTACGACCTTTTGTAATCCGGGTGAAAAGCTCACTCAGGAGATCATTAAGCTTACATCAATTACGGATAAGGACGTAGAGGATAAGCCAAATTTCAGCGACGTATTGCCTGATTTTCTGCATTTTTGCGAGGGGTCGGTTTTGGTTGCGCATAACCACGAATACGACGTAAGGATCGTATCAAGATACGCAAGGGAAAACTCGTATAAATTCCCAAATTCAAGCCTTTGCACGCTTGAACTCAGCAGAAAGCATCTACCAATGCTTCGCAGACATAGATTGCAGGACGTTGCCGATTATTACGGCGTGGTTAACGTTCACGCTCACCGCGCGATAGGAGACGTCGAGGTTACGGCAAAAATTTTCTCAGAGCTTGCACGTTTTTTAGGTTAATTGGTTAAAAACGCTTGCAATATATCTTATATTCTGATAAAATAATATCAATGATACTTGAGTTTGCTTAAGAGTGGGTCTTCCCGCTCTTAACTTTTTATAAGGAGGCTCTCTTGACGGAATTTGAAAATAAGGTTTTTTCCTTTCTTGATCCTATTTTAAAGGACAATGGATACGAGCTAGTGGATCTTACCTTCAAAAAAGAATACGGCACGGATACGCTTACCGTATTTATTTGGAAAAAGGGTGGTATATCACATAACGATTGCGAGCTCGTGTCGGGTATAATCGACGCTCCGCTCGACGAGCTTGATCCCACTTGTGGCAAGCCCTATAATCTCAATATTTCATCTCCCGGTCTTGACAGACCAATAGTTTCGGAGCGTGATTACGAGAGAAACATAGACGAGGAGATCGAGGTGTTTTTCACAGAAGCTTTCTGTGGCAAGAAAAAGGCAGAGGGCACTCTCAAAAAGACCGACGATCAGGAAATCGTATTAACTACAGAAAAAGGCGACTTAGTCGTAAAAAAAGAAATAATCGCTTCAGCAAGACCGCTGATAAAATTTTAGGAGGATAAAATGCAGAACAAAGAATTTTTCCTTGCTTTAGAGGAATTGGAAAAGAGTAAGAAAATTTCAAAAGAAGTGTTGACCGAGGCAATCGAAGCAGGTCTCGTTTCAGCTTACAAGAAACAGTACGGTGAGAGCCGTGGCGTTACGGTTAAGCTTAGCCCCAACACTAACGGAATCAAGGTAATTGCTTTCCGTGAGGTAGTTGACGAGGTCGTCAACCCCGATAAGGAAATATCTCTTGCTGAGCTTCAGGAGGAATGCACTCTCGAGGGCAAGCCCTTTAATTACAAGCTTGGTGACGTTATCAGCGAGGATATCACTCCTAAGGATTTTTCGAGAATTGCCGCTCAGACTGCTAAGCAGGTCATCGTTCAGAAGCTTACCGAGGCTAGTCGCAATATCGTTATGGACGAGATGAGCGAAAAAGAGGGCGAGATAATGACTGCTATCGTACGTAGAGTAGAAGCAGGCAACGTTTACGTAGAGATGACTCAGAGTCAGATGGAGGGTATTTTGATGCCTACCGATCAGATAAACGGCGAAAGATACAACGTTAACGACAGCATAAAAGTATACGTTAAGAAGGTCAGAACGACCCAAAAGGGCGCACAGGTAGTAGTTTCAAGAAGCTCTACGGGATTCGTTCGCAGACTCTTTGAGCTTGAAGTACCTGAGATCAAGAGTGGTCTCGTTGCTATCAAGGGCATCGTAAGAGAGGCAGGATATCGTACGAAGATCGCAGTCAGCACGGAGGAAGCTAATATCGATGCAGTTGGATCGTGTATCGGTGCAAAGGGCGCAAGAGTTAACGCTATCGTAGCTGAGCTTGGCGGAGAGAAGATCGACGTTATCGAATGGTGTGCTGATTCGCTTGAATACATTGCTCGCGCGCTTAGCCCTGCAAAGGTTATGATGGTACAGGTAAACGACGATGAAAAGTCTGCTCGTGTTATCGTTCCTGACGATAAGCTTTCACTTGCTATAGGAAAAGAGGGTCAGAACGCTCGTCTTGCTGCTAAGCTTACAGGCTGGAAGATAGACGTTAAGCCTTATTCAGTTATCGCAAACGAAGAGATAATAGTGGAGGAATAAGATGAAAGAAAAAAGGATACCGTTACGTATGTGCGTTTCCTGCAAGAAGATGATGCCAAAAAACGAATTGTTGCGTATCGTCAGAACTCCGGACGGTGATTACAAATTAGATACCGTTGGCAAGGTTGCAGGCAGAGGAGCATATATTTGTGACGATCCTGCGTGTATTGAGCTGTGCAATCGCAAGAAGCTTCTCAACAAGGTTTTTTCGGCAGATATTCCTGCTGAGATATATCAAAAAATTGGAGAAGAATATGCTAAATATAAGCAAGATTAGCACGTTCGTAGGGTTTTCGGTGAGAAGCGGACAGATATTGTACGGAGCTGATACCCTGATTGCGTCGCGAAAACACGTTAAGCTCATATTACTTTGCTCGTCTCTTACGAGCTCTTCCGAGGATAAGGTGAGAAGCTTTGCACAAAGCAAAAATATTCCCGTATTGAAGATCACGGAACTACTTCTCGAGGATATAGTTCATAAGAAGAATTGCAAGGTAATAGGATTACTCAATAAGAATTTGGCGCAGGCGGTTTTGGATTCTGCGCAAAGCGGGCAAAGTAATTAGCCCGAAAGGCGGTGATTTTAATGGCAAACGAAGGAAATGAAAAAAATATAAGTTATATCAAATTACTCCCTGAATTCGAAAAGGAGCAGATTTCGGCAATGCTCGAAAAGCTTAAGGCATTCAAAAAGGACGCTGAAAGAACGGTTGCTGATCTCGAGGGTGTGAGAATTAGACTCTTGGAAAGAATATCTAAGGCTGAAGAGAATGAACCCGTTGCTCCTACTCTTGAAAAGGTTGAGGTAAAAATCGAGGAAACGGTCGTCGAGCCTGTAGTTGAGGCCGAGCCTGTCGTTGAAGAGGCTGTGGTAGTGGAATCTAACGAGGCAGTAGAGCCAGAGCCCGTTGTCAAGGAAAATGTCGAACAAAAGGTGGAAGAGCCCGTAGCGGTAGAAGAGCCTGTCAAGAAGCCTGAGCCTGTAAAAAAGGAAAGAGTCAAAAAGGCAGATGACAAGATCATTGCTGCGCTCAACAAGGCAAGAATGGGCAATTCTCCCGTAAAAAATACTGAGGGAAATATCAGAACGTATATTCCTCAGGAGAGAAGAAGTGCGCCCACCCAGAAGCCTCAGGGTGAGAGACCTAATCAAAACGGAAATCGTCCTGCTCCTATGCAGAAAAAGAGCGCGGATAGCTCTATGATGCCCGTTATGCCTAACGTTTCTAATAAGAATAATAATTTCAAGAAAAAGGACGTCAGACAGGATAACGCAGAGAAAAAGAACGGGATCAATAAGCGTACGCTTATCCGTAAAGGATTTATTGAGGACGATCTTATCGAAGAGGATAGAAACGGTACTCGTAGATATCGTATGGGCAAGAAGGTCAAGACCAATCAGTTTACGCCTGCTCCCGTCGTTATCGAAAAGGCTGTTATTACGACTGAAAATCTTACGGTCAAAATGCTTTCTGAGAAAATCGGAAAGACCGCTGCTGATATCGTTAAACAGCTATTTAACCTCGGTATAATTTCTAATATCAATGGAAATATTGATTTTGATACAGCTGAGCTTATTGCAGCAGAGTATGGAATCGAGCTTGAGCTCAAGCTTGAGCAGACCTACGAGGAAGTGCTTAAGAATATCCACGAGGACGATGCAGATAGCTCTGAAGAGCTCGTTGTTAGACCTCCCGTCGTTACTATAATGGGTCACGTCGACCATGGTAAGACGTCTCTTCTTGACTATATCAGAAAGGCTGACGTAGCTGCAGGCGAAGCAGGTGGAATTACTCAGCATATCGGCGCGTATACCGTATCGCTTAAGGGCGCTCCAATTACTTTCCTTGACACTCCTGGACACGAGGCGTTTACCTCAATGAGAGAAAGAGGAGCTCAGGTAACCGATATTGCAGTCATCGTTGTTGCTGCTGACGATGGTATTATGCCTCAGACGGTTGAAGCTATCAACCATTCTAAGGCTGCAAACGTACCTATTATCGTTGCAGTGAACAAAATGGATAAGCAGGGCGCAACTCCCGATAAGATCATGCAACAGCTCACCGAATACGAGATACTTCCCGAGGAATGGGGTGGAGATACTATAGTCGTACCCGTTTCAGCAAAGACCGGTATGGGCGTAGAGAAGCTTCTCGAGAGCATTCTTTTGCTTGCTGAGATCAAGGAGCTTAAGGCTAATCCCAACAGATCTGCTCGTGGCTCTATCATTGAGGCTAAGCTTGATAAGGGTCGTGGACCTCTTGCCACCGTTCTCGTGCAGAACGGTACGCTCAGAGTATCTGATTTCGTCGTTGCAGGAACGGCTGTTGGTCGTATCCGCGCTATGATAGACGATAAGGGCAGAAGCGTAAAAGAGGCAGGTCCAAGCATTCCTGTAAGCGTACTTGGTTTTTCTGAAGTGCCTAATGCTGGTGATCAGCTTATGGTTGTTGCTGATGAAAAGCTTTCTAAGCAGGTTGCAGAGGAGCGTCGTAACAAGGAAAAGGTTGAAAAAGCCAAGAGTATGGCAAAATTCAGCTTAGAAGAGGCGTTCGGCAAGATCGGAGACGGAGAGCTCAAGGAATTGAATCTTATCGTAAAGGCAGACGTTCAGGGCTCGGTCGAGGCAATCAAGCAGTCCGTTGTTAAGCTTTCTAACGATGAGGTTAAGGTCAATATCATTCACGGCGCAGTCGGCGCGGTAAACGAGTCGGATATTATCCTTGCAAGTAGCTCGCATGCAACGATTATCGGTTTCAACGTCAGACCTGACAGCAACGCTAAATCAATTGCAGAAAAGAAAGGCATTTCGATCAGAACCTATAGAATCATTTACGATCTTATCGACGACGTAACTGCAGCAATGAAGGGCATGCTTGCTCCTAAGTTCACCGAGACCGTTCTTGGTCACGCTGAGGTTCGCGCAACGTTTAAGATCACAGGTGTCGGTACGATTGCAGGATCTTACGTTACCGACGGAAAGATCACGAGAAACTCTAAGCTTAGACTTCTCCGTGATAATATCATTATCTAC
>JAZQYC010000283.1:0-4168 GCA_045633285.1 Clostridia bacterium
AGAGCTCGTTAAAAAATACCGCTTTGATACCCTCGTGTCATATCACAGTAAGGGCGAGGTAATCTACTCTGGATACGGCGGAGTGAATAATCCTTTTCACGCCGATATGCTCACTAAGCTTACAGGATATCCTCACGAGGAGGCTAAGGGAAGCTCGGGCGGATTTAAGGATTGGTTTATAAAAGAGGGCTACGGAGACGGATATACGATAGAGGTGGGACGAGACGAGCTATCTCACCCGCTTACGAAAAAAGACTATCCCGAAATATATCAAAAGAACAAGGGTATATGTACCTTGTTGGAGAGTAAGGAATGGATATTGACCAAAAATTTATGAGGCTTGCCTTGAAAGAGGCTGAAAAGGCAAGAGCAAAGGACGAAGTTCCCGTTGGTGCGGTAGCCGTGCTTGACGGCAAGGTGATAGCAAGAGGGCACAACAAGAGAGAAAGCTCAAAGAACGCCCTTGATCACGCTGAGGTCGTAGTTATTCAAAAGGCGTGCCGTAAGGTTGGTAATTGGAGACTTGACGGCGTGACTCTTTACGTTACGATAGAGCCCTGTCCGATGTGTATGGGAGCGGTACTGAATTCCCGTTTGCCGAGGCTCGTTTACGGCGCAGACGATATAAAGGGCGGATGCTGTGGCTCGCTTTACGATCTCAACGAGGGCAAATATAATCACACGGTAGAACTAAAAAAAGGCGTTTTGAAGGAAGAATGCGCAAATATAATAAGGACTTACTTTGAAGATAAAAGGAGAAAGAACAAATGCTAGTAGTAGTAGGACTTGGAAATCCCGGCAAGACTTATCAGGACACTTATCACAACATGGGGTATAAAACTGTTCAGAACCTCGCAAAAGAATACGGACTCAAATTCAAAAAGAGCGGAAACGGTCACGTTGCAACCACCTTTAAGGGCGGAGAGCAGATAGCTTTCGTGCTTCCCGATACCTTTATGAATCTTTCTGGTGAATGCGTTAGAGACGTACTTGGAAAGTTCAAGGCAAGCATAGACGATCTCGTCGTTATCTACGACGATATCGACCTTGACGTAGGAGTGCTGAGATTGCGCTCGTCAGGAAGCGCAGGCACGCATAACGGTATGCGCAACATCGTGGAATGCTTGAAAACGGACAAGTTTAAGCGTATCAGAATAGGAATAGGCAAGCCCCCTGCAAATATTCCTCTCATAAATTTCGTGCTTATGAACGTTATGTCGGAGCACAAGGATTCGGTTGAGTGTGGAATAGACGCTGCAACAGAGGCTATAAAGGAATACGTACAAAAGCGTGATTTTGAGCGCATAATGAGGGAGTACAACTAATTGAAGGGTAATCTCGGTGAAATTCTGAATATACCGGTAAAGGGAGAGCTTTTTGAGCTGTTCGGTCATATAAGGGCTGGACGGCGTCTTTCCGTATTCGGAATGAACCGTGCCCATAAGCTTCATACGGTAGCGCATATAGACGCTCCCGTATTTTATTTACTGCCTGACGCAGTGGAGGCGAGAAAGGCAGAAGAGGGTCTTATATCCTACGGCAAAAGGGTAGTGCGTTTTCCCGAAAAGGAGGATTCTCTACTGTTTAGAAGATCCTCGACCGAGGGCACTTACGGCAGAATAAACGCACTTTTTGATATTCTAGAGGGAGAAATTGACGTAATAATCGCGACACCTGATGCAGTAATGGCGTATACGCCCGAAAGAGAGAAATTCGCTTCCTGTATCTCTATCGTAAGAGAGGGTGACAGCCTTGATATAGGTGAGTTTACCGCTCTGCTTTCCGAGATGGGATACAAGAGAGCGGATTACGCTGACGCTAAATGTACCTTTGCCGTCCGAGGAGATATAATCGACGTATTCTGCTCAGGAGAGGAAAAGCCGTTCAGAATAGAGCTTTTCGGAGACGAGGTAGAAAGAATACATTTCTTTGACGAAAAGGAAAATAGATCGTCGCTTACCATTCTTCCCGTTACCGATCTTTTGTTTACGGAAGAAGAAAAAAAGAGGATAATTCATTCTCTCTACGAGCTCAAGGACAACGCTCTGTCCCCCGACGCTAAGTCAAGGCTTGACGAGAGAGTGTCAGACGCTATAATTGCCCTTGACGGCGGTGGCGCAGACAGCAGACTTAATTGGATAATACCCTTTGCGACAAGTTTTTTAGGCTCGGTGTTTGATTATCTTCCGGAGGATACGGTTTGCGTTTACGACGAATGCAGACTCATAGAGGATAAGGTAACTAGGCTTTACAAAGAGCATGCAAACAGAGTATCAGGTCTTCTTGAGAGCGGTGAGGTCACGCCTCGTCACGTGGACACGCTAAGACCTCGAGAGAACTTGTTCAAAAAAGATGAAAGAGTGGTTGCTTTTCAGCAGATAACCACGATGAATCCTATTTTTGATCCCGAGGCGGTGTTTTCTTATAGATGCACTCCGATAAACAAATATTACCTTGACAGAAACGGTCTTTTGTCCGATCTGTCTAATTGGAAAAATACGGGCTATACAGTAATTCTTTGCGCAAGAGACTCCGAGACTGCCAGCACCGTTGCGGACGAGATCACCCAAAGCGGTGGAGAGGTCGTCAGTAGCGATCATATCGTGGAGGGAAGTGCAGTTTGCGTACCCTCTGATATCGGAAGCGGTCTTATTTTTCACGAATCCAAGATCGTGGTTATCGGTACGGAAGAGCTTTTGCGCAAAAAGAGTAAAGCGGTCAAGCTCCGCAAAAAGGACGTTTTCACTATACCCGACGTTGGCGACTACGTAGTGCACGACCTACATGGAATAGGAGTATTCAAGGGCATAGAAAGACTAAAAACTGATACCGAGCGTGATTGCGTTTGCGTGCAGTACACGGACGGAACGGTTTACGTGCCTATCGATCAGATGGGTATGCTCGCAAGATATTCGGGAGGTCAGGAAGAGCCGAAGCTGTCTAAGCTTGGCGGTAAAGAATTTGCTAAACTCAAGGATAGAGTTCGTAGTTCAGTCAAGGCAATGGCGTTTGATCTTCTTGAACTTTATGCAAGAAGAGAGGACGCAAGTGGAGTTAAATATCCGGCAGACAGTCCCTTTCAGACCGAGTTTGAGGAAAAATTTCCTTTCGCTCCGACAGAGGATCAGCTGACTGCTACTCGTGAGATAAAGTCCGATATGGAAAAAGGCAAGGTAATGGATAGACTCCTATGCGGTGACGTCGGTTACGGAAAGACCGAGGTCGCAATGCGAGCGGTATTCAAGACCGTGCTCGAGGGCTATCAGGTCGCTATACTTGCTCCCACGACTATACTTGCTCGTCAGCACTACGACACCGTGCTCAAGAGATTCGAGGGCTACGGTATAAATATAGCTTGCCTGAGTAGATTCACGGGAGAAAAAGAGACCAAGAGCGTTTTGGAGGGCTTGGCGTCGGGCAAAATAAGTATAGTTTGCGGTACGCATAGGCTTTTATCTAAGGACGTATCGTATAAATCGCTCGGGCTTCTCGTGCTTGACGAGGAGCAGAGATTCGGCGTTGAGGATAAGGAAAAGCTCAAGCTTATGAGAAGCTCGGTGAACGTGCTTGCTCTTTCTGCAACGCCTATTCCGAGAACGCTCCATATGTCCCTTACGGGCATACGTGATATCAGCGTGCTCGAAACTCCGCCCGAGAACAGACTACCCGCCCTGACCTACGTGACGGAGTACACGGAGGGACTACTTAAAGATGCCGTCAGTCGTGAGCTGAGACGAGACGGACAGACCTTTATTCTCTACAACAGAGTGGAGACGATTGAGAGCTTTACGGCAAGCGTGCAGAGCGCTATTCCCGAGGCGAGAGTAATATACGCTCACGCTAAATTATCCGCCTTAGAGCTTGAAAGGAGAATGAACGCCTTTTATTCTCACGACGCTGACGTTCTCGTTTGTACGACTATTATCGAGAACGGTATAGATCTCCCTAATGCAAATACCCTTATAGTGGTCGAGGCGGATAAGCTCGGCTTGTCACAGCTCTATCAGCTCAGAGGCAGAGTCGGAAGAAGCGACAGAATGGCGTACGCCTACTTTACCTATCCCGAGGGAAGGGTTCTCACCGAGAGTGCAGGCAAAAGACTTCAGTCCGTTATGGATTACAGCGAGCTTGGCTCGGGCTTCAAGATAGCTATGCGAGATCTTGAGAT
>JAZQYC010000284.1:0-1021 GCA_045633285.1 Clostridia bacterium
TCTCTTCTTCTAAACCTACGAGGAAAACTACCTTGAACTCCAAGCCCTTAGCCATGTGCACGGTAGATATCGTAACGTAATCCTCGTCGTCCATTCCGTCCGTGTCGGATATAAGCGATACGCTCTGCAAAAAGTCCACCACTCGACTTTCGGGGTTTTCCTTGACGAACTCGTGTGCGCCCGAAATAAACTCCTGAATATTTTCGAGCTTAGACGCGTCCTCCTCGTCCGATTTGTCGTAGTAGGTATCAAAGCCCACTCTCTCAAAAATATAGTTTGCAAGATCGTCTGCCGGCATTTCGAGAGATTTGTTCATAATATCGCTTATGATATCACGAAAAGCCCCTACCTTTTTTCTGAGAGCAGGAGCAAGCTCCTCCCTCTCGTCTATATCAAGAATAAGATCGTGCAATCTCTCTCCTCGACTTTGGGCTAAAGCGACCATTTTTTCTATGCTGGTATCACCTATACCCCTTGCAGGAGTATTGATGACCCTAAGTATCGCCTCGTTATCTCTCGGGTTTACCGCAAGGCGCATATATGCAAGCATATCCTTGATCTCTGCTCTTTCGTAGAACTTAAAGCCTCCGAACACCTTGTAGGCAACGTTGTACATCGTGAGCCTTTCCTCGAAAAGACGGGTGATCGAATTGATACGGGTAAGTATAGCAAAGTCACTTGCCTTATATCCGTTGTGACGCATAAGCTGAATAATGCTTGATACGACGTATTCCGCCTCTTCCCTATCGTTGTAGGCAGACTTGACCTCGACCTTGACACCGCTTGCGTTTTCAGTCCAAAGCTCCTTTCCGATACGCTCTGAGTTATTTGCAATTATCCTATTTGCAACTGCAAGTATCTCGGGCGTGCTTCTGTAGTTCTGCTCGAGCTTATATATCCTTGCGTTCGGAAAAGCCTTCTTAAAGCCCGTCATATTAGCGACCTCAGCTCCTCTCCAGCTGTATATGCTCTGATCGTCGTCACCAACCACGAAAAGATTACCGCTCTTTAGGGTCAAAAG
>JAZQYC010000285.1:0-4648 GCA_045633285.1 Clostridia bacterium
TGAGGATAATACCTGCAATACCGGGAAGCGTAAGCTGTACCCAAGGGAATATTGCCATGCAAAGCATATAGAGCAATACGTAAATAAGAAGAGCGATATCAGCAATGATACCAAGCTTCTTGTAAACGATAAGCATGAAGATCATTACGATGCCAACACCGATAGCTCCTGCAATAAGAGCCTGACGAAGAGCACTCTCGCCAAGAGTCGAGCTGACCTCACCACTCTGATTGGTCTTTAGCTTAACGTTGAACGCACCGCTTGATATTCTCATTGCAAGCTCTTCAGCCTGCTCGTAGCTAAATCCACCTGAGGTAGAAATAACTGCCTGTCCACCCGTAATCGCTTCGCTAACGCTTGCCGTTGAAACAGTCTGACCGTCTACAACGATAGAGATCGTGGAATATCCTGCCGAGCCATTTGCAATATTGGTCGTAGCCGTTGCAAACTTAGTCGTGCCACTCTCGTTGAACTTAAGTCCTACGGCGTAGAGATTGTTCTGATCCATAGTAACGTAAGCATTCTCAACGTCCTTACCCGTAAGGAGCAAATACTGCTCGTTGCCTGCGTCCTTATAAGTCTCCTCGTATCCGCCTGCAACGAAAGCCATTTCGGCAGGGTTTCCAAGAAGATTCAAAAGATCCTCGGGATCCTCTACGTCAGGAACTTCAACTCTGACGTGCTTGCCACCGCTGACGTCAGTCTGAATAGCAACCGTTGCTTCGCTATAGCCTTTATTTTGAAGCAAGTTCTGCAAACGAAGGACGGTAGCGTCAAGGTTTGCATCCGTAACCTCGGCATCGTCGTTAAGGGGCTCTACGTCGTAAACCACGTATACACCACCCTCAAGATCGAATCCGAGTTTAATATATCCTACTATCGAGTCAAAATCGTAAATGCCAAGTTCACCCTGATTCAAAGGAACCACGGTGAGAAATGCCATAGCTACGATAAGAATTGCAAGAATAGATAGAATAACGATTGATTTTGTTTTACTCATCTAATCTTTAGCCTCCTATTATCATCACATATAATTATATAACATATAAGCTAATTTAGTCAAACATTTATTTGATTTTGACTACTTTTTAAGCAAATTTGGTATATAATTACGAGTTTTTATGTTCGTTTGCAAGGTCTACGTAAACCTTTGCATTGTTTATGGTGCGAGAAATATCTTCGTTCGTTGCTTCTCTCAAAACCTTGGCTGGAGAACCGATCGCAACAGAGTTATCAGGAATAGTTTTGTTTTGAGTAAGAAGAGCGCCAGCACCAAGCACCGAGCCCGAGCCGATCCTGCTACCTGAAAGCGCGATCGATCCCATACCAATCATAACGTCGTCACCAATATTATCGCAATGAACGATAGCGTTATGTCCGATCGTAACTCTTTTTCCTATAACGAGACCGCTTTTCTCACAATGTAATACCGAATTGTCCTGAACGTTTGTATCGTCACCTATTACGATTCGACCTTCGTCTGCACGAATTACTGCTCCGTACCAAACGTTTACGTTTTCACCAAGAATAACGTCACCTATAACGGTTGCATTGTCAGCAACGAAAGCGCTACTTGGTACGACGGGGGTCTTACCCTTAAAACTCTTAATCATTCTCACCCTCCTGATATGCATAGAGCGCAAGTGATAGCTCAAAACGCTTCTTCATAAGAGCACAGCTTTTGTCATAGGGCTTTTTGAGATCACCCATATAGTGGTGCGAAGCAGCAATACATCCACCGCTACAATAATATTTAGCAAAGCAATTTTGACACTCAGGCTTAATAGTAACGTCAATTCCAGCAAAAACGTTTTGGATATCTCTATTAAGCGTTCCCTCTAAAACGTTGCCCATTTTGTAATCAGTCTCGCCTACGAATTGGTGACAAGGATATATATCTCCCGTTGGCGAAATAGCAAGATATTCTGCTCCTGCGCCACAACCGGTCAAGCGCTTATTAAGACAAGGTCCGTGCTTTAAGTCAAGCATAAAATGGAAAAAGTTAAAAGCCTTTTCTGTTCCCCATCTTGAAAGATAAAGATTTGCAAGCTTGTCGTATTCCTTGATTATCGTGGGATAGTCCTCGCTCTTGAGAGCAAGCGAATGATCGTCGGGAAGAACGACGGGCTCAACCGATATCTGATCAAAGCCGTTATCCGAAAGCGATCTGACGTCCTCGGTAAAGTCGAGATTCTCGTGAGTAAACGTGCCTCTTACGTAATATCTTCTATCCTCACGGATCTTGCGCATGAGCTTAGCTCCCTCGATTGCCTGATCGTACGAGCCACCCCCGCAAGATGTAATTCTCGTCTTGTCGTGTACTTCTCGTCTGCCGTCGATGCTCAAAACGACGTTGTCCATCTCCTTGTCGAGATATTCGCAGGTCTCGTCGTCAAGAAGCAAGCAATTCGTGGTCATCGTGAAGCTAAATTCCTTTCCTGCGTCTTTAGCCTTTGATCTAGCGTATTCAACACAATCCTTAACGACGTCAAGATTCAAAAGAGGCTCTCCGCCGAAAAAATCTACCTCTAAGCTCTTTCTATTACCACTATTTGCAATCAGAAAATCAATAGCGCCACGAGCAACCTCACGACTCATATAATCACGAGCAGTGTTATAAGTTCCCTCAGATGCAAAGCAATATTTGCATTTAAGATTACAGTCGTGACAAATATGCAGGCAAAGTGCCTTGATATCGGTACGCTTACCGCTATACTTGAAATCTTGAGCCTCTTTAAAAAGATAACCCAAGGATTTTAGCTCGTCTATTTCTGCTCTTGCATCTCTTTTGATATCGTCACTTAGCTCAGAGTATGCCTTTTGCTCTTCAATTGTGGGCTTTTCGTCCGTCTCGTATTCGTTTTTAAGCAACAAAAAAACGGGAAAATCTATTTGAAATAGACTTCCCCCTTCTGCGTCCCATACGAAATGGTCTTCGCCGTGTCCGTCACGGTGAAATGCAAAAGTATGTACCATCGTATTACTTCTGCTCTTTCTTAACGGTGTTTACACGGGTCTCGGGCTGTTTGCAGGACTGATTACCTACCGTACAGCTGGTCTTGCATGCAGACTGGCAACTGCTCTGGCACTCACCGCATCCGCCCTCAGATCTAATACAACCTTTAACTACAGTCTTGATGTGTTTCATAATAAATCTACCTCCGAATGGATTGTAAATATATTATAACTTAATTATAGTGAAAAAGCAACTTATTTGCGTATATTTACCGCAATTATTCCGCTTATTGCTCCCGATATAAGTCCAAAAATCACAGACGTTAAAGAAAGAGCGTCAAAAACGCCACCCCCTGCGTATAGAGAGAACGTTATGGAGGATAACACGGCGTATAACATACCGCTTATTGCTCCCTTAATTGCCCCTTTTTCATGCGTTTTAAATCCTATTATAATTCCTAAAAATACACTCAATAACCTAATAACGGTATTGCCAATAGATATCCCCGTGCTGTCGATCTGCACCCATTTTACGATAAGCGCAAAAACAAAAACTAATAGGACTGATGCAAGCACGCTAAATACAGTTGCTAAAAATATATCTTTAATTCCACCTCTTCCAATCATTATACGTCCTCCTGAGTATAATTTATTGAAGATTGCTGAAATTATTACAAAAAAAAATGCGCCGACTTAAGTCAGCGCAAATAATTTTAGGTTATTCAGCTTTATCTTCTGCTTTTTCTTCAACAGGCTCGGACACGGGCTCAGCATTAGCTGGAGCATCTTCAACTGCAACGATCTCCTCGGGCTTTTTTGCAACGGAGTAGATAGCAACTCTATCGATCTTGATAAAGGTTGGGTTTTCTTCCGTACCAACGTTCAATACGAGAAGTCCGTTATCCTCTACTTTAACGATCTTTCCAACCATACCGCCGATAGTCTTGATCTCGTCGTCAACCTTGAGGCTGGAGAGCATATTCATCATTTCCTTCTGTCTCTTTTTCTGAGGGATAAAGCTCGTCAAAAGCATGATAGCAAGGAATGCCACCATAACTATTATCAACCAGGTGCCGTCAGCTCCTGCATCACTCATCATACAAATTAAATTTTTCATAAATTAACTCCTTAAACTTTTTAATAATAATACAAAAAATCGCCCGATTAGTCAAGTAAATCCTGACGCTTATTATAATTACTTCTGAATTCTTTGACGAAATCACCGTATCTATCTTCCCAGATAGCTTCCTTGATTTTTTGTGTAAGCCTCTGCAAAAATCTAATATTATGCAAAGAAAGCATTCTACCGCCAAGTATTTCGTTTGTGTTTATAAGGTGACGGATATACGCTCTTGAATAATTACGACAGCAATAGCAATCGCAATCCTCATCAACGGGAGAAAAGTCCTCCTTGTACGTTGCGTTTCGTATCGTATAATCACCAGTCATCGTCATAGCAGTACCGTTTCGAGCAATTCTAGTTGGCAACACGCAATCAAACATGTCAACGCCTCTCAACACGCCCTCAACTATACAGTCAGCGCTACCCACGCCCATCAAGTATCTCGGGATATTGGTGGGATAATAAGGTCTTAAGACGTCAAGCATCTCGTACATGACGCTCTTTTCCTCACCTACTGATAAACCACCGATCGCTATGCCTTTATTGGCGTAAGGTATCGTTCTTTTTGCG
>JAZQYC010000286.1:0-1852 GCA_045633285.1 Clostridia bacterium
GGCAGAGTGCCGGGTAACTCCCGGTGAAGGCGACTTTAAGGAAAGTGCAACAGAGATATACCGCAGCTTCGGCTGTAAGGGTGGAAAGGTGAGGTAAGAGCTCACCAGCGTCCCGGTGACGGGACTGGCTATGTAAACCCCACTTGGTGCAAGAGAAGAGAGTGTTATGGTTGCCCGCCGACTCTCAAAAATCGCTTGAACGTACAGGCAACTGTACGTCTAGATAGATGACTGTCAAATACAGAACTCGGCTTACAGACTAATCTCAGCAAAAAAAGGGTTGCTATTGCAACCCTTTTTGCTATATTTAGGAATTGAAATTCCTATCAAATTCAACGACTGCGTAGTACTTAGTGTCGTACTCAGACAGCTTAGCCGAGACCCTTTCTCTTACGTTCTCTTCGGTGTACGTTGCGTCAAATGGCATCACGACGTCGAATATTACGTTTGTGTGAGTATAGCCTCTGACTATTCTGAAATCGTGCAAAGATAGCTTCTCGTCAATAGATCTCAGACACTCTGACAGATCGCACTTGAGCTTGTTGGTCTCGGGATCGTTCAGCATAACGGGATCAAGGTGACACACGAGCAGTATTCCCATTTCCTTATAGAAATCTCTTTCTATATTATCCGATAGATCGTGCGAGGTCATGACGTTTACGCTTGCGTCTACCTCGATATGAACGGTGGCAAAGGTCTTGGTCGGACCGTAGTTATGTACCACGAGATCGTGGATATCAAGTATACCGTCGTAGCTTTTCAGCTTATCCTCAATTCTTTTAACGAATTCTCTGTCAGGTGGCATACCAAGCAAGGGATTGATAGTCTCTTTTATGAGGTTAATAGCAGAGTATAATACGAAAGCCGATACCGCAATACCGAGATATCCGTCGATAGTGATACCTGCCGTCATTCCAATTATTGCGCTGATAAGAACGACGAGGGTAGAAACGACGTCGTTTCTGCTGTCCGTGCTCATTGCTCTTAACGCCTCGGAGTCAATGGACTTTGAAAGTCCGCTAAAGAGGTATGATAAAGCAAATTTTATGAGAATGGATACTG
The DNA here is from genome assembly GCA_045633285.1 of Clostridia bacterium. Lineage (GTDB taxonomy): Bacteria > Bacillota > Clostridia > Christensenellales > RUG350 > RGIG2224. Next base: position 1,063 of record JAZQYC010000286.1, read on the forward strand.
CAAGAATTATAATGGTTATAAGGGTGAAATCGGTATCAGAGCCCGAGGTTATTTTATCAATTGATGCTCTGCCAGTCTCGATTCCGATCATCAGAATAACGAAAGCAACTATAAGCGCCGTTACGTATTCTATACGGGCGTGACCGTATGGGTGCTCTTTGTCTGCCGGTCTTTCGGATAACTTGAACCCGATAAGCGTTATGATTGACGTCATAAAATCGGATAGATTGTTGATAGCGTCTGCGATAATTGCAATACTGCCCGAAATAATTCCCGCAAACAGCTTGAAACCAAAGAGTAGGGCGTTTGAAAGTATTCCAAGCACGCCTGCGCTCGTTCCGTAAGATGCTCTCACTTTGGGGGCGGTTGTGTTTTGATAATTTTTGATAAATAGCTTTTTAAATAGAGTAACCATAATTTAATTTTAGCACAGTTTTTGAAAAAACAAAAGAATATTCGCATAAAAAAGGCCAATAATTGCAATATGATTATATTATATATTATTGCTTTTTTCATATCCGTGATCTCGGCGTATCTTCTTGCAACAAGAAAGGGCAAGAACGCTCCCAAAAAAAGCCCTCCCTCTGAACCCAAAATCGTATCCTCATCAAGTCTTGTCAAAAAGGGTAAGATCAAGGCAAGCGAGGGAATGATATTTGCCTTTTCGTGCGAGGGAAAGGAGGAAAAGGAATGCTTGAGCTTAGAGAGAGGAAAAAGCCTCACCGAGCGTCACGATTACGGCTCGTTCAGGCTTGACGTTACGTTGTCAAAAAGAGGCGAAATTACCTTT
>JAZQYC010000287.1:0-1933 GCA_045633285.1 Clostridia bacterium
TAAGAGTGATCTCCTTTTTTGCAGGTCTTTCCTTGCCGTCCTCTATTATCAAGGGATTTTTCCATTCGCTGAGCACGGAAGACACGGGGGTATCAAGAGTGATATCCTTATTTTCCTCTATAAGACGCATTATCGCAGAGCATGTCAAAACTTTGGACGAGGAATAGATATAATAGAGATCGTTTTCGCTCGCTCTTTTGGTCTTTGCCTCATCGCTGTAGCCCATCACCTCGTGATAAACTATTCTTTTGTCCTTGCGTATCACTACCTCAACGGAGGGAATGCCTAGATCCACTAAATATTCAAGATATTGCTTGTACTTAGAAAAGTTCATAATTCTCCATAAAAAAAGCCGAGACGTAGCCTGGGGTTTGCATTATCTATTAGATAATATAGTTCTCGGATTTTGAAGGAATAGAAGCAAGCTCTGCTCTCTTTTCGTCGTATCCGGGTCTGCCAAGAAGCGCGTAGGTTGCATTCTTGCCCTCTTCTACACCGGGCTGGTTGAAGGTGTCAATATTGAGCATTGCGCCTGCGTATGCAGTCTCGATCATGAAGAACATCAACAGCTGACCAAGCGTGAATGCGTTAACCTCGGGAAGCATTATGGTACGGTTCATCTTCTTTGCTTTCTGGAGAGCATACTCAGTTGCTCTGCGCTCAGCGTCGATAAGCTCGTTCATAGTGTGTCCGCCAAGGAAGCTGACTGAGGGAATATCCTCGTATCCGTTAGGAATGTCAACGACAGTGCCGTAATCGTCTACGCCGATAAAGGTTGTTACCTTATCGTCAGGACCTTCGGTATAGAGCTGTACCTGACTATGCTGATCGGTAACGCCAAGTGATTTAACAGGGGTCTGACCAACGTAAGCAGGCGTTCCGTCAAGGTGTACAGCCTTTCCGAGCGATTCTGCCCAAAGCTGACAATACCAATCTGCGATATATTTAAGCTTGTCGGTATAAGGCATCATAACCGAGATATTTCTGCCCTTCTTCATAGCTATGATCTGAAGAACTGCACTCATAAGAGCAGGGTTTTTACGCATGTCTCCACCTGCGCAAAGGCTGTCCATATAAGCTGCTCCTCTCAAAAATTCCTTGATATCAACGCCAAGAACGGCTGCGGGCAAAAGTCCTACCGGACACATCTCCGAGAATCTTCCGCCTACTCCGTCGGGAATGTAGAAGGTCTTGAGATTTTCCTGTTTAGCGATCTTGATAAGATTGCCCTTATCCATAGAGGTAGTAGCGATCATATGCTCGCTTGCTTTGTCTCCGTAAGCCTTTTTGAGCATATCCATAATGATAAGATACTGGCTCATGGTCTCACTCGTAGAACCGCTCTTAGTAACTACGTTGAACATAGTCTTGTCAAGCTCGATAACGTCAAGGAGAGCCTTCATTCTCTCAGGATCAACGTTGTCCTCTACGTAGAACTTAGGAGCTTTGCGAATTTTAGCAGGAAGATCGTTGTGATGCAAGTGGTTAAGAGCCTGAAATACTGCGATAGGTCCAAGCGCCGATCCACCGATACCGAGAACTACGAAATATTTGAAGTTCTTGCGGATATAGGTTGCGGTAGCGCGGATATCGGTAACGACCTCGCCCTGATTGTAGGGAAGCTCGGTCCAACCCATCATGTTCTTGCCTCTGCCTGCCTTGAATGCGCTGTGCGCATCTCTTGCGGTCTGAGCGTAGCTTTTGAGCTCAGCAGAGCTGATACCCTGCTCTTCACCGATGTACTCGCTCATCATGTTGTTGTAGTCAAATCTCATGCGCATTGAATTACGCCATTCTCTGCTTGTATATCTTGCCATATTTGTCCCTCCTGGCTTATTTTAAAATATTTTTCAGATAATCTACGCTATCGTAGACCTCGTTGAAATTCTCATAATCGCCCGAATATAGCTCCACCATAACGGGTCCGTCGTAT
>JAZQYC010000288.1:0-2716 GCA_045633285.1 Clostridia bacterium
GAAGCAAGAAGAGCGGTAAGCTCGGTAGAAAATAAAGATTCAGTAGAGGCAATTATTGCTTCTGCGCTTAAAAGGTTGAGCTAATATGTTTGATAACGAAGACAGACTTTTAACTAGTACGAAAACGGACGACGAGCTTGAGGTTGAAAACGTTTTGAGACCTAAGGCGATGTCTGATTACGTTGGACAAGAAAAGATCAAGAAAAACCTCGAGGTTTTTATAACCGCTGCAAAAAAAAGAGGGGAAGCGCTTGATCACGTTTTGCTATACGGACCTCCTGGACTTGGTAAGACCACGCTTGCTCATATCATAGCGAACGAAATGGATGCATCTATAAGAGTAACGTCAGGTCCTGCTATCGAAAGATCGGGAGATCTTGCCGCAATACTTACTAATCTTAACGAAAACGACGTTTTATTTATTGATGAGATACACCGTCTGAACAAAAATATCGAGGAAATACTTTATCCTGCAATGGAGGATTATGCTCTCGATATCATTATCGGACAAGGACCTTCTGCTCGTACGGTCAGAATTCCGCTCAAAAGATTTACCTTGGTCGGCGCAACCACGAAATCAGGCAATATTTCTTCACCTCTTCGTGACAGATTCGGAGTTATTTGTAAGCTTGAGCTTTACGAGACTAGCGAGCTTGCTCGTATAGTCAAGCGCTCTGCAAACGTTCTCGGAATTGCTATCGACGATACTGGAGCTACCGAGATAGCTCGCAGAAGCAGAGGTACGCCGAGAATTGCAAATAGACTTTTAAAGCGTATCCGTGATTTTGCCGAGGTTGACGGAAAGAGCGTAATTGACGCAGAGTCAGCCGACAAGGCGCTACGTCTTCTTGATATAGACAAGCTTGGGCTTGATTACGTAGATAGAAGAATACTTGAATCTATGATCAAAACCTTTCGTGGTGGTCCTGTTGGACTTGATACTCTCGCTGCGTCAACGGCGGAAGATCCAAGCACGATAGAGGACGTATACGAGCCATATCTTCTCCAGCTCGGATTCATAATGCGCACGCCAAGGGGTAGGGTGTGTCTTGAGGGAGCTTATAAGCACCTTGGACTACCCGTTCCAAAAACCGTTGCAAAGGCGGTAGACAATGAATAAATCAGACTTTTTTTACGATCTTCCCGAGGAGCTTATAGCGCAAACGCCTATCGAGCCGAGAGATCACTCTCGTATGCTTGCATATAACTGCGCTCACGGTGAGATCGAGCATAAGCATTTTTACGATATAACGGACTATTTAAAAGAGGGAGACGTCGTAGTCGTCAATAACACTAAGGTTATTCCGGCACGACTTATCGGACGCAAAAAAACGGGCGCGGTATGCGAGGTTTTGCTCCTTAAACGCTTAAATTCTACCGATTGGGAGGTAATCGTCAAGCCAGGAAAAAGACTTCAAGAGGGAGCGGAGATCATTTTTGGAGAAAAGCTCTCATGCATCGTTATTGAAAGGCTCAGCGACGGCGGTAGGATAGTAAGGTTTAAGTTTGACGGTATTTGGGAAGAAATACTTGACGAGCTTGGCGAAGTACCCTTGCCACCCTATATCAAGGAAAAGCTCGATAACCCCGAGAGATATCAGACCGTATACGGAAAGATCGAGGGATCGGCAGCAGCTCCTACGGCAGGACTGCATTTTACACCTGAAATTATCGAAAATCTTAAGAATAAAGGGGTAATTTTTACTACCGTTCTTCTACACGTTGGCTTGTCTACGTTCAGACCTGTTAAGGCAGAATCTATCGAGGATCACAAGATGCACTTTGAGCATTACGAGATGACGAAAGAGAGCGCTGATATTATAAATTCTGCGGTCAAAGAGGGTAGAAGAGTAATTGCCGTTGGAACGACCGTAGTCAGGGTGTTGGAGAGTGTAGCAGACGAGAACGGTTACGTCAGAGAATGCGCTGGAGAGACTGATATTTTCATTTATCCTCCATATAAGCCAAAGGCAGTTTGCTGTCTGTTAACTAATTTTCACTTGCCTGAATCTACTCTTATAATGCTCGTTTCAGCGTTTATCGGCAGAGAAAAGGCGCTTGAGCTTTATAAGCTTGCGGTAGAAGAAAAATATAGATTTTTCAGCTTTGGGGACTGTATGTTTCTCCAAAATATTAAATAAGGACTAAATATGAGCTTTACTTACGAAGTTATCAAAGAATGTAAACAAACGGGTGCTAGAATAGGCAGATACACGACCCCACACGGCGTGATCGAAACGCCTGTTTTTATGCCTGTTGGCACGATGGCAACGGTCAAATCGCTTACACCAGACGAGGTTGCGGGCACGGGTGCAAGCATATTGCTTTCAAACTCCTATCACCTTTATTTGAGACCGGGTAGTGATCTCGTCAAAAAGGCAGGCGGATTACATAAATTCATGGCTTGGGACAAGCCTATCCTTACCGATAGCGGTGGATTTCAGGTGTTTTCTCTTGCTAAGCTCCGTCATATAGACGAGAACGGCGTTGAGTTTGCATCGCATATAGACGGAAAGGCTGAATTTTTTACTCCCGAAAAGTCTATGAAAATTCAAGAGGATCTAGGCGCAGATATCATAATGGCGTTTGACGAATGTACGGCTGCTGATGCAGATTTCAAAACTGCAGAAAAAGCTATGGAGCGTACCCTTCGTTGGCTTGATAGATGCGTGGTTGCGCACGGTGATAGCGAGACTCAGGCTCTATTTCCTATTAT
>JAZQYC010000289.1:0-1972 GCA_045633285.1 Clostridia bacterium
CAATAAGCGTATATCGGTCACTCCCGTAAGCCTTATCATGAACGGCGAGGGAGAAAAAGCACCTTTAGTTGCAAGAGCTCTCGATAGGGCGGCGGAGACCCTTGGAGTGGACTTCGTTGGAGGATATTCCGCTCTTTGTCATAAGGGATATTCAGAATCCGAAAAGAGATTTCTTCTGAGCATTCCCGAGGCGCTTTCTACGACTAACAAGGTTTGTTCCTCGGTCAATATCGGATCGACTAAGGCTGGAATCAACGCAGACGCCGTAGCTATTTGCGGAAATATTATTAAAGAAACTGCAAGGCTCACCAAAGATAAGGACTCTATCGGTTGCGCTAAATTTGTAGTATTTTGTAACGCCGTTGAGGATAATCCTTTTATGGCGGGCGCTTTCCACGGAACGGGCGAGGCTGACGGAGTTATCAACGTCGGCGTAAGCGGACCGGGCGTCGTTAAGCAGGCTATCTCAAGAATACCTAACGCTAAGCTTGACGAGATAGCGGACGTCATCAAGCGTACTGCATTCAAGATAACGAGAGTTGGTCAGCTGATAGCCAAAGAAGCTTCGGAAAGACTTGGCGCGCAGTTTGGTATAGTCGATCTTTCGCTTGCTCCTACGCCCACGATTGGAGACTCAGTAGCTCATATCCTTGAGGAAATGGGAATAGAGCGAGTAGGTGGATGCGGTACTACCGCAGCTTTAGCCCTACTTAACGACGCAGTTAAAAAGGGTGGCGTAATGGCAAGTAGCTCGGTTGGCGGACTATCAGGAGCGTTTATTCCTGTCAGCGAGGATATCGGTATGATAGAGGGCGTTGAGCACGGTACGCTCAGTATCGAAAAGCTCGAGGCTATGACCGCCGTTTGTAGCGTTGGTCTTGATATGATAGCGGTAAGCGGTGATACGCCTGCCGAGGTTATATCCGCGCTCATTCTTGACGAGGCTGCTATCGGTATGGTGAATTGCAAGACCACGGCAGTCAGAGTAATACCCGTAGAGGGCAAGAAAGAGGGCGATAGCGTAGAATTCGGAGGCTTGCTCGGAAGAGCTCCTATTATCAAGCTCAATTCGACCTCTCCGCTTAAGATGGTGTCAAGAGGTGGCAGAATACCTGCTCCCATGCATTCTCTCAAAAACTAATCTATGCCCGTTGAGCCAGCGCTTCCGTATGCGGTGAGAGCTGAGCCAACGGGTTATTTTTATTCTTTACATATTTGACAAGGTAGTGTATAATAATAGTCGGAGGAGTTATGTTACCTGAACCACTTTTTTGGAACGTTCATATGTACGGTGTGATGATAGCGGTGGGGCTTTTGTCCTGCTTCATATTCATTTTCCTCGTATTCAAGAAGAAAGGCGTCACGGAAGGCTTTACCGATTTCGTTTTTTATAACGGAGTGCTGTCTATTGCAATAGGTTTCGTGTTTGCGGCAATTTTTCAGTCGTTTTACGACGGAACTACGGGTGAGATGTTCGAGGCGTTTTTTAATTTTATTCAGAATCCCTCGGCAGGCTTTAAGTACAACGTAAGAATTACCTTTATCGGCGGTCTTATCGGCGGTGCGGGGTGCTTTCTCCTCGTTTATCTTATTTTCCGCAAAAAATTCAAGAATAAGCTCGTGGACGTGTTGTCTATAATTCCTTGCGCTATTCTCGTTGCGCACGGCTTTGGAAGAGTAGGGTGCTTCTTTGCAGGTTGCTGTCACGGCGTAAAAACGGACAGTATTTGGGGCGTTAAGTTTCCAAGGCTCGCTTATCCCGTATATCCCACTCAGCTATACGAGGCGATATTCCTCTTTATATTGTTTGGGATATGTACCTTCTTGCTTATAAAATACGATTTTAAGCACAACCTCAGCGTATATCTTATAGGATACGGCGTGTTCAGATTTTTGATAGAGTACCTGAGAGGAGACAATAGAGGCTCGCTTATTCCGGGCATTTCACCCTCACAGTTTTGGTCGCTCCTTA
>JAZQYC010000290.1:0-1186 GCA_045633285.1 Clostridia bacterium
GAAAAGTTCATAAAGAGCGTAGACAGCGCAGACGTATACGTCAATGCATCGACGAGATTTACGGACGGATTTGAGTTTGGTCTTGGCGCAGAGGTAGCAATATCCACGCAGAAGCTTCACGCAAGAGGTCCTGTTGGACTCAACGAGCTGACTACTTATAAGAACGTTATTCTCGGAAAGGGTCAGATCAGAAAATGATCGAGATAGTGCCTCTCACCAAAGCCAATCACGAGGATTTTATAAGGATAAACCGTATCGTTCGAAAGACCTTGACCAATAGCTCTTGGTTTATGCCCTTTTCGGAGGAAAATCTTGCAAAAGTATTTGATGATGGCTCCACGCTTACCGTGTACGGAGCGGTAGAAGATGGAAAAGTAGTCGCCCTGTCTCTGTTTGACTCAGACGAGGGAGAGTGGGGTGAGATTGCAGACGCGCTTAAAATTAGTGGCAAAATAGTCGAGCTTGGAGGCTCTATGGTGCTTCCCGAGGCAAGAGGACGGAATCTGATGTACGAGATCAATTTTGCTCTTCTTGATAGGGCAAGGCAAGATAAGTTTGATTACGTAGTAGCAACGGCGCACCCTGATAATCTCGCAAGTAACCGTTCTCTTCAAAAATTAGGAATGGAATGCAAGGCAAAAATAATCAGGGCTGGTAAATACCTCAGAAACGTTTATATGATCAAGCTATAAAAGCAATTGCAAAAAGCAATTGCTTTTTTCAATATTGACATAAAGTGCTATTAGTGATAAAATATACTTACTAAATTAAGGAAAATTCGTATATGAAGAAAAAGATATTATTACTTTTGATCGCTCTTCTATCCTTATGTTTTTGCGCTTGTGATCTTCTAGGCGGTGAGGAGCTTCACGTTACGCATTCTTTTCTTAGCTGGAAGATCGTTTCCTATCCCACCTGCACAACGCAAGGCGTACAGGTAAGAAGCTGTAAGGATTGTGGCTTTGACGAATACGAGACCATAGCTAAGCTTGAACACACCGTAATAAGCGACGATGCGGTTGAGCCCACTTGCACTAAAAAAGGCAAGACCGCCGGCTCTCATTGCGCTGTTTGCGGTGAGGTGATTACCACTCAGAGCGAGGTTGACGCAAAGGGTCATACCGTAGTAACCGATCCTGCCGTCAGCGTTACGTGCGAGACGGACGGATTGACCGAGGGCTCTCAT
>JAZQYC010000291.1:0-3297 GCA_045633285.1 Clostridia bacterium
TAAGAGTATAATTATTCCTGATAGCGTGACTAGTATAGGAGACTCTGCATTCTTTGATTGTGACTCACTTGAGAGCATAACCATCCCCGATAGCGTGACGATTATAGGAGACTCTGCATTCTATTATTGCTCATCACTTGAGAGTATAACGGTAGACGGTAATAATGCATACTACAAATCTATAGAGGGAGACCTTTATACCAAAGACGGCAAGACTCTTGTGCAGTATTCGATAGGAAAGAGCGCTACGAGCTTTACCATTCCGAACGGGGTAGAGAGTATAGGATACTATGCATTCTCTTATTGCGACTCACTTAAGAACATAACTATCCCCGATAGCGTGACGAATATAGGAGACGATGCATTTGTAGGAACAGCTTATTATAATGATGAATCAAATTGGGAAGACGGAGTGCTTTATATAGATAGGTGTTTAATTGATGTGTTAGGTAATATAGTAAGCTGTTATACCGTCAAATCAGGAACGAGATGCATTGCAGACGGAGCATTCTCTTATTGCTACTCACTTGAGAGCATAACTATCCCTGATAGCGTGACGAGTATAGGAGATAGTGTATTCTCTTATTGCGACTCGCTTGAGAGTATAATTATTCCTGATAGCGTGACTAAGATAGGAGAGGCTGCTTTCCTTGGTTGTTCTTCCCTTGCGAATATCACGTTTAACGGCACAAAAGCAGAGTGGAATACGATATCTAAGGACAGTTTGTGGGATGCTGGCGTCGCGGCAACCGTCGTTCGTTGCTCGGACGGAGACGTGGAGATTTAAGAGTAATCAAAAATAGCGAAAGCGTTAGGTGTGTTTTTTGATCAAGCAGCACGCTTAACGCTTTTTTTTTTGTGATATTATTAAATCCATTACGCCCGTAGGGCATATCGCTTGCCGAAGGCAAATATCGCGCCCGTAGGGCATATCGCAAATTCCGCAAGGGATTTATATCGCACGTGCTCTCCAGCGTGACTTGGACTCTAACGGTCAAAAAGTTGTTCTTTTTTGTCCTGTTTTTGAATTACTTTGGAAAAGTCTTGTTTTTATATCGTTTTGATTATAAAATATAGAAAAACAAGGAGGAGTGCTATGATGAAAAAGACCGTTTCGCTTTTGATGGCGTTATTGATCGTTTTGTGCTCGTTTTTTCTCGTTGGGTGCGAGGATCACGACCACGAATACGTTGAAAATGCAAGTATTGAGTATCTTGCATCAAGTGCAGACTGCTCTTCTCCTGCAAAATACTATAAGTCCTGCAAAATTTGCTCGGAAAAATCTGAGCAGACCTTTGAGGTCGGTCGCAAGCTACATAGATACAACGACCGCTTCTGCGCTTACTGCGGTGAGCAAAAGCCGTTATATTATACCTATACGGACGAGGAGTACCGTACCTATTTTGAGTTTGGTGAGTATCCGCAAGGAAAAGTGGAAAACCTTGATCTTATCAATTCGCTCAACGGTCTTTCGGGTGATCTTCCGAGCGCAGAAAACGCAAGAGATTGGACTGCGTACGAATTCTACGCTGAGGAAAAGCCCGTTACCATAGCCTGGTACAAGGACGTTACCTACGAATATCTTAGATATAGAGCTGTATATTTCACCGATTACAGACCGAAAAGAACGGAGCTTGCCTTAGGCGCGGAGAATTCCGATCAATACCGAAACGGCTATACCTCGGGTAAGGTGTATTGGTTTAAGTTCGAGCCGATCACCTGGCGAATGCTATACGACGATTCAGGCATAGCTCTTCTTATGATCGACAATGCGATAGACTCAACGGACTATTACAACTCACAGGACGATAGGGAAATAGACAGAAAGGTCGTTTACGCAAACAATTACGAGCACAGCAACGTCAGAGCATGGTTGAATTCCCATTTTTACGATACGGCGTTTGATGAGTCAGAGAAGGAAGCAATACAACTCACCGAGGTAGATAACAGCGAGCTCAGCACCAATCCGTTCAGTGATCCGTATACCTATAATAACGGTCTCAATCCATACGCCTGCAACAGCACCGAGGACAAGGTGTTCCTTGCAAGCCTTAGGGAATTAACGTGCGACGAATACGGTTTTCCAAAGGACGTGAATTCAAGTCCTACGAGACGATTCAGCGCAACCGATTATGCAAGAGCGGTCGGAGTCAGTCCGTACGAAAAGAGCCCCTACGACTCTAACACCTACGGCTGGACGAGATCTCCGTATTATTGCTACTATTTCGGAATGCAGAGAGTAGATTACACAGGAGAATTTAAGCTCTCGTCAAACGTCAGACACGCATCTATTGCGCCTGTTGCCTGTATCAATTTGTCAACCTGAGCATAGTGGTTTGCAGTTATTGCAAACCACTTGTTTTTTTGACCGATTTGGGTTATAATTAAATTATGGAAAATAAGATCGTTTTGTTAGACAGCTATAGCTTGTTGTACCGCGCGTATTACGCTATCCGTACACCTATGAACGCCAAGGACGGCACGCCGACGGGCGCGGTGTTCGGCTTTACTAATATGCTTCTTCGCATAATAGAGGAATACGAGCCCACTCATATTGCGGCGACCTTTGATCTGCACGCTCCGACTTTTAGACACAAGGCGTGTGATTATTACAAGGCTACCCGCAAGCCTATGCCCGAGGATCTCAGACCTCAAGTACCCTTAGTCCGCTCTCTTCTCGAGGCTATGGATATTAAAATCGTTGAGACCGAGGGCTACGAGGGTGACGATATGCTCGGTACTCTCTCAAAAAAGCTCGTCGGAAAGAAATATATCGTAACAGGCGACCGTGACTCGCTCCAGCTCGTAAGTGAGGATACATCCGTGCTTCTTACCAAGCAGGGTATCAGCGAGGTCGTGGAATACACTCCCGAGAGACTTAGAGAAGACGGCTTAGAGCCATATCAGATCATTGAGCTTAAGGCTCTTATGGGAGATAGCTCGGACAACATCAAGGGAATTGCAGGCGTTGGTGAAAAGACTGCCAAGGACCTCATATCCAAGTACGGTGATATAGACAATCTTTACGAGCACGCCGACGAGATCAAGGGCAAGCTTGGCGAAAAGATCAGATCAGGAGAGAGTGATGCAAGAGAATCTAAGTTCCTTGCAACTATCGTGTGCGACGCTCCCGTAGAGGTCGAGCTTGGCGATCTTACTTTTGCGCCGTTTAGTCAAAGGGTCAAGGACAGGTTCACCGAGCTTGAATTCAGATCTATTATAAAAAGACTTGATTTTGAAGAGACCATAGATGAAAAAGCAAAAAGCGTTACCTCGTATATTACCGTAGACGGTGTA
>JAZQYC010000292.1:0-2184 GCA_045633285.1 Clostridia bacterium
CCGATGAGTGCGGATTTATCCGAAATTAGGTGGTAACACGGACTTTTTGTTCGCCCTAAACTGATTATTTAGTTTAGGGCTTTTTTGTTAAATAAACGGAGGTATGATATGAAATTAGAAAAATTGGTAGGCGAAAGATTCAAAGAAAAACCGTCCGATTGCACGGTAGAGAGCCATGCTCTTATGGTGCGTGGCGGATATATGAAATACGTTGCAAACGGTATCTTTTCATCATATATGCCACTCAAGAGAATTACTCGCAAGATAGAGCAGATCATAAGAGAGGAAATGGACGGTATTGACGGACAGGAGGTACAGTTCCCCGTAGTTATGCCGGCAAGTTTGTGGCAGGAATCAGGAAGATACGAGAGCATAGGCAAGGAGCTCGTGCGCTTTGGCGATAGAAACGACAGTCCTCTCGTTCTCGGTATGACTCACGAGGAGGCGGCAGTACAGCTTGTCAGAGAGTACGCTCAGAGCTACAATAAATATCCTTTTATGATATATCAGATACAGACTAAGTTCCGTGACGAGGCAAGACCGAAGTCCGGTCTTATCCGTGTTCGTGAATTTACGATGAAGGACGCGTATTCTTTCCATACTAGTCAGGAAGATCTTGAGCAATATTACGATAAGTGTCATAAGGCTTATGAGAGAATATTTGCAAGAGCAGGTATTCCCGAGGTCATATCCGTTGCGTCAGACTCAGGAATGATGGGTGGTAGCATTTCACACGAATTCATGCTCCTTACCGATATAGGCGAGGATTCTATCGCTATTTGCTCGGATTGTGATTACAAGGCTAATATGGAAGCCGCAGAAAATATCGTAAATAACGAAAGAAGCGCCGTATCCGAGCCTCTTAATATGGTCCACACTCCGAATAAGCAGACTATTGAAGATGTTTGTAGCTTCCTTGGTAGTGATGCTGTTAATTCTTGTAAGGCAGTCGTATATCAGAGAAACTCTGACGATAAGTATATAGTACTTTTCTTGCGTGGAGACTACGAGGTCAACGAGACCAAGCTGACCAATTATCTTGGCTTTGATATACACCCTGCGGTGATCACTGAGGATTCGGGCTTAAAGGCAGGCTTTATCGGACCTGTTAATCTTGACTGTGACGCTATCGTATTGTTCGATCTCTCGCTCAAGGGCTTGAATAATATCGTTTGCGGTGCAAACGTTACTGATTACCACTATACAGGTCTTGATCTCGAAAGAGACGTAAAAGGGGTAGAATATCACGATTTTGCAAAAATTCAGGCAGGCGGAATATGCCCGAAATGTGGAAAGCACACTATCACGGTATCAAGAGGTATCGAGGTTGGAAATATATTCCAGCTTGGAACGAAATACACCAAGGCAATGAATATGACCTACGTAGACAGTCAGGGAAATCTTCAATATCCCATAATGGGCTGTTACGGTATTGGTGTAGGACGCTTAGCTGCTGCTATTTGTGAGGTGCATCACGACGACTACGGTCCGATCTGGCCAAAAGCTATTGCTCCTTATCAGGTTCATTTGTGCGCAGTAAGAGCAGACAGCGCAGAGGTCAAGGAATATGCGGACAATCTCTATAATACCTTGCAGTCAAAGGGCGTAGAGGTCATATACGACGACAGAAACGTAAGCGCAGGAATAATGTTCTCAGACGCAGACCTTCTTGGCGTACCGCTCAGAGTCATAGTCAGCCCGAGAAATATCAAGCAAGGCATAATCGAGATATCCTCAAGAGATAAGAGCTTCTCGTCAAGCGCTCCAATGGATCAGGCGATCGAAGAGATTATGAAGCTACTATAAATAATAGTTCGGTAAGCATAATAATTTAAAATTTAACAAATAGAAAACGAGCAAGCGTGTAAGACGCTTGCTCGTTTTGTTTAAAATTTTTGATTTGATTTTAGACCAAATGCGATAGTTATCTATTATTGATAAGCTTGGTGAGCTCTACGGGATCAACGATGTCGCTACCTTTGTATACGCGCATATTGCCCGATGCGATCTCGTCGATAAGGATAACCTCACCGTTGTTGTAGCCAAACTCAAACTTGATATCCCACAGATCGAGACCGATAGACTTGAGATCGTCTGCAACGATCTTGGTGATAGCAAGGGTCTGCTTCTTCATACTCTCAAAGAGGTCAGGGGACATAACGCCAAGCGCAGCCAAGCCTTCGC
>JAZQYC010000293.1:0-3713 GCA_045633285.1 Clostridia bacterium
CTTTGGGCGTTTGGTGGCTTAGCTAACCTGTTCGGAGCAAAGGGAGCGGGTGCTTATCTTCTTATTAAGCTTCCCTCGATCATTTGCGATATAGTTACTATCGTGTTTATCTACAAGCTCGGAAGAAGATTTATCGGCGGAGTAGGCGGACTTTTGACCTCGAGCTTATACGCTTTTCTCCCTGCAGTATTGACGGCTACCTCGGTATGGGGCGAGGCTGATTCAATGGTTGCTATGATAGCGGTTATTCTTTTCTACCTTATTCTCAATCCCTCGGATATCAAGGATACGGCAAGATATATAGGAATATTTGCTTGTCTTCTTGCAGGATCAATGCTCAAGATAGAATTTTTGTGGCTCGTACCCCTTGCAGGAGCATTCGTAGTTTACAGCTTTATCAAAAAGCCCGAGACCAGACTTGTTACGGGAATCTCGGCTGGCGTAGCTCTCGTTCTTTTCTATCTTATCAGTCTTCCCGTTTGCATCAATTACGTTAGCGCAGGAAGAGTATTTTACGTGTTTGAAAAGTATTTCGAGGTTCTTTTCCTCGGAACGAGATATTATTCGCAGGACGCTTTCAACCTCTACGCAGTCGTTGGACTCAACTGGCGCTCTGTAAGCAAGCTCTCGGTCGTTATGAACGCCGTGTTTGCAGTCATTCTCTTTGCATTTACTATCTTTGTGTATCTCAAGAACAGAAGCAGAGTAGAGCTTTTGCTTATAGCATCGTTTACCATGATAGGCGCTTATACCTTTGCAATAGATATGTCGCCTACCGTGCTCGTTATAGCGCTTGCTCTTCTTTTGACCTACGCCATCGTTGCTAACGAGAAGAGAATATATATGCTCTTTGCGTTGTATGCTATGATAGCGTTCCTGGATAGCGCGGTGCTTTTGAATAACGCAGGCTCGCTCAGCGCGTACGCTCTCAATACGGTCAAGTACGCATCGGGAGACGCTTTCCTTATCGTGATGAGCGTTATCAATACTCTTTCTCTGTTCCTCTTTATTTATCTGCTCTACGATATCTGTATCAACGACAGGATCAAGCAGATCGAATTCATTGAGGGTGACGACGTGGTGACGGTCTGGGGAAGACTGACGTACAGATTTAAACGTAAATAATCGTATCAGCCACACAAGCGTGTGGCTGAGTTTTTTAAGAGGCAATATGAAATTTGATGAACTTAATTTAACACAAGAGCTAAAAAAAGGCGTAGAAAAGCTTGGCTTTACCGATCTTACCGAAATACAAAAAAAGGTAATACCCTTAATGAGAGAGGGTAGGGACGTCGTTGGACTTGCGCCCACCGGCTCTGGTAAGACGTTTGCATTCGGATTACCTATTATCGAGGGTATAGACAGATCAAGCAGGAGTATTCAGGCTCTTATACTTTGTCCTACCCGTGAGCTTGCCATGCAGATAGAGGGAGAGCTGAGAAAAATCACCGAATACGTAGAGGGCTTGCGCTTTGCTGCTTTATACGGCGGACAGAATTTTCAGAGACAGCTCTACACTCTCAGAAAAAAGCCCCAGATCATAGTCGGTACTACGGGTAGAATAATAGACCACCTCGGCAGAAAGACCTTAGACCTTTCCGAGGTGAGGGCAATAGTGCTTGACGAGGCGGACGAGATGCTCGATATGGGATTCCGTCCCGATATAGACGAGATATTTACGTGCACCGGACCAGGTCTTCAGGTGGTAATGTTCTCGGCGACCATGAATAAGGAGATCGAGGAGATCAGCTCTAAGTATCAGTACAATCCCGTCACCGTAAAGGATACGACCGAGCGTAATAAGCCTGATATCCAGCAGTATCATATCAAGCTCAAGGAGAATGAAAAGGTAAACGCTATGCTCTCCTTGATAAGAGAAAATGGCTACAAGCTTGCGCTTGCCTTTTGCAATACAAAAAACCGTGTAGACGACTTAGAGCGTAAGCTTTATAAGGCGGATAGTGGTCTGTCGGTGGGCGCGATACACGGTGATATGCGTCAAAGACAGCGTGACGCCGTGATGAAGAGCTTCAGAGGCGGTGAATTGAATCTGCTTATTGCAACCGACGTTGCCGCAAGAGGTATAGACGTTACGGGAATAGACGCGGTATTTAACTACGATCCCCCTCAGACCGAGGAATTTTACGTACATAGAATAGGAAGAACTGCAAGAGCAGGCAAAAAAGGCGTAGCGTACACCTTTTTGACTAAGCCCTATTCTTATAGGCTAAAGGACTATGAGAAATATATCGGAGAGGAGATACCCGAGCTGACCACCGTATTCAGCGACAGCTTTACGGTTAAGGAGAGGATAAATTCCAAGCTAATTGAAGAGAGCGAAAGACTGTTTATAAATCTCGGCTCAAAGGACGGCTTTGACGAAAAGGCTCTAAGAGCAATGCTCGAGGAGGACTGTGACGTTTCCAGCGAGGATATATCGGGAGTCAAGATAGCAGAGCTGTATTCTTTTGTCAACGTACACAAAAGGTCGTGTATGAGAGTGCTTGCGCTCTCTGGCAAAAAGGCAGGCAAGCGCCGTATAGCGGTCGAGCGAGCAGGAGAAAGAAAGGAGCGTATATCGGACAAAAAATCCGATCTCAAAAAATCAAATACACCCAAAAGAGGTCAAAAAGCAAAGGATTACTTTAAAAAAGGCAAAAAGGAAGAGGCTTTTTCCAAAAAAGGCAAGGTGAAAGAGACTTATTCCAAAAAGGAAGGAGCAAAAAAGCCCTCTCAAAAAAGATCCACTGCTCTAAATAAAGGCGGAGCGAAACCAAGAGCGGATCGCGCGCCCGTGAGAGGTAGAGGCGCACGAAAATAGTATTATAAAAACGATCAATACTGCATAGACTATACGGAGCGGAGGAGATATGCAGGAAAGATTGGTCACGTACGATCGGAGATATCAAAGCGAATACGATTTCACTCTGAGCTCTCTTGAAAAGGCAGGGATACTCTGCGCTCCGAGCGAAGAGGGTAGAAGGCTTGGTATTTGTATAGCAACAAACAGTGATAAGGAAGAGAAGCTTCTCTCGTCCGTTCTTGAAGAGGTCTTGCTGACGGGCTTTAAGTGGAGATATTACTCCGAGCTTATTAAGGTAGGCGAGGGAGTAGAGGACGAGGCGCTCCTATTTTGTCTTTTGGACTTTGATTCGGGAGCGGAGCGTAGATTTTTTAAGGATAAGATATTTAAAAAAAGCGTGAATATCCACCTCGACGCTATATACAATTTTGGAATGCGTGAGGTGATAGCCGTTTGGGAGAGCTACGCAAGACTCGTAATAGAGTTTTACGAGACCTATCCCGAAAGAGTGGATAAGGTGGAGCTTATTGCCTATCTTCTCTCTCTTAACTACAAAAAGGCGGTGCAAAGAACCGTAAAATACTACGTTAGACAAAAAGAAGAGAGTATTTTGCTTCAGGATATCTTCTTTTATCGAAAAAGAGGGGCGTATATTCCCCAAAAATTCACTGATATTAGAGATCTTGTCGAGGAATTGTTCGGAAAATACGAAAAAGTCTGAAAAATCCTTGACAAAGACGATTTCCTTTGATATAATCATCAGGCAAAGTAGATTAGTTCTCACCTCAAGCCTCGGGCGACAAGGTTATTCAATATGATTTTTATTCATTTTTGAGCGAGCTGTTTTATTTTGCAGTTCGTTATTTTTTTGTATTAAAGTGTAGGAGGAATACTACTATTAATAAAGAAA
>JAZQYC010000294.1:0-3278 GCA_045633285.1 Clostridia bacterium
TAAGTATAGGGGTGAATTTGAGGAGAGATTCAAAAACGCTATCTCTAAGTTCAAAAGCTCGGGAGATACCATACTTTTTATCGATGAGATACACACCATAGTCGGAGCAGGTAGCGCAGAGGGCGCAATAGATGCTGCAAATATCTTGAAGCCCATGCTTGCAAGAGGAGAACTTCAGACTATTGGCGCAACTACTCTTGACGAGTATAGAAAATATATCGAAAAGGATGCAGCCCTAGAGAGAAGATTCCAGCCTGTTACGGTCAATCCTCCCTCAGTTCAAGACACTATAGCTATTTTGAGAGGTCTTCGCGATAAATACGAGGCTCATCACAAGGTGCGTATAACCGATTCTGCTCTCAGCGCGGCAGCCGTTCTGTCAGATAGATATATTACGGACAGATATCTTCCCGACAAGGCGATAGACCTTATCGACGAGGCAGCAAGTCGCAAGCGCATAAGCGGACAGATCACCCCTCCCGATCTATCGCAAAAGGAGGAGGAGATAGTCAGACTTGAAGCGGAAAAGGCATCAGCCGTAAAAGCTACTGAGTACGAAAAGGCAGGCGAGATTAAGAAAAAGATAGAAGCTCTCAGCGCTGAGCTAAAAAGCGAAAGAGAGGCTTGGGAAAACAAGAAGGCAAATACCGAGCTTGCTATCGGAGAGGCTGAGATCGCAGAGATAGTCAGCAAGTGGACTGGAGTACCTCTCAATAAGCTAACAGAGGACGAGAGCAAGAGGCTTATAAATCTCGAAAAGGAGCTTCATGCAAGAGTAATCGGTCAAAACGAGGCGGTAAGCGCCGTTGCAAACGCTATAAGAAGAGCAAGAGCAGGACTAAAAGAGCCCAAAAAGCCTATTGGCTCGTTCATATTCCTTGGACCTACGGGCGTAGGAAAAACCGAGCTGTCTAAGGCTCTTGCAGGAGCGCTGTTTGGGGACGAAAACCTCATGATAAGAGTAGATATGTCCGAGTATATGAGCAAGGAAAACGTATCTAAGCTCATAGGTAGTGCCCCAGGATACGTTGGCTTTGAGGAGGGCGGTCAGCTCACCGAAAAGGTCAGACGCAAGCCGTATTCTGTAATACTGTTTGACGAGATCGAAAAGGCTCACCCCGACGTATTCAATATACTTTTGCAGATACTTGACGACGGCAGACTCACCGATTCGCACGGAAGAACGGTCAGCTTCAAAAACACCGTGGTGATCATGACGAGTAACGTCGGAGCGTCCGATATAGGCAAGATGAGAAGACTTGGCTTTGACGACACGGAGGCAAAGGAACGTGAGCTTGATGAGATGAGAGAAAAGCAGTTCAATGCTTTGAGATCTGCATTTAAGCCCGAGTTTTTGAATAGAATAGACGATATTATTATGTTCCATAAGCTCGAAAAAGCCGATATCGAGCGCATAGCCGATCTTATGCTTGGAGAGCTCAGATCACGCCTCGTGGAGCATGAGATCACGCTTGAGTTTGATAAATCGGCAAAGGAGTTTATCGTAGAAAAGGGCTACGACAGCGAGTACGGCGCAAGACCGCTACGTCGAGCTATCCAAAGACATATCGAGAACGAGCTTTCCGAGGAGATACTCAAGGGCGCGGTCAAGATAGGTGACAAGGTCAAGGTCTCGGCAAAGGACGGAAAAATAATATTCAAATCAATGCAAAAGGCTACTCTAAAGTAGGAAAAGTCCCCTCTATTTACGAATATATAAGTAGAGGGGATTATACTCTCAAAGATAAGGAGGTGTAGTATGCGTATAGAACTTATCGGAAGAGACTACGTTATCTCGGACAGACTGAAGGACGTGCTTGAGAGGAAAATCGGCAAGCTCGATAAGTTTTTCAGGGAAGACGCCCTCGCAAACGTTGTTTGCAGAAAAGAGGGTGAGAGACAGACCATGGAAGTGAGCATCAGGTTTGGCGGAAAGATCGTTCGCTCTGAGCAGACGAGCGACAATATGTACGACAATATCGACGTTATCCTTCCTAAAATCACCAAGCAGATCGAGAAGCACCGCACCAAGCTTGCAAGAAAGCTTCGCCCCGAGGCGTTTGAGGAGACGGAATCCGAGCCTGTTAGACAGACCTCGATCGTCAGGGAGAAGAAATTTGAGCTTATTCCTATGACGGTAGAGGACGCGCTCACCGAGCTTGATCTTCTCGGACACGATTTTTACCTGTTTATAAACGTAGATACGGGCAAGGTCGGAGTAGTTTATAAGAGAGCGGACGGAGAAGCAGGACTTTTGAGTCCCAAATATTGATCGCATTCAAGACCCTGTGTGAACAGGGTCTTTTTTATATATTTGATTTTTATTTTTCTATTGACATTATCTTTCTTATTTTGCTATAATAATATTATTATGTAAAGTTATAGGGAGATGCGTATGCTATCTAATCGTTTATTCAGATTGATTACGACGCTTGGAATATTTTTAATAGCAGGTCTCGTGATAGGACTTATCATTTCGCCAATATTCAGCGGTGAGGTTGCTATCGATTTTAGAGGTGCAGTAGATACGGCTATTATTCTCGGCGTAGTTTTGAGCTTCGTCGTTGGTGTAGTCAATCAGATAGCTTGGGATTTTCTTGATATCGGTATTTTGGACAATATAGTAGGCAGATTCTTAAAGCGCGTGCTCTTTTTCGGAGCGCTTGCGATCTGTTGGTTTTTTGCGATCGCAAATCATTTCACGAGCGTAGTTGAAGAGGACGTTATTTCTCAGTTTATGAGCCTCGGAGCGTTTGGTACGGCTCTTATGGTCGCGCCCGTTATGTCGCCCGTAGTAACCACGGTTTTGTATTCGGGTGCAATTATAGACGACGCTGACTACGAAAGAGGCCCTTTCATTCCTCTTATCGGATATGGAGTGAGCGTAGTCGTAGGACTTATACTTGGATTTATAGGAGTAGAATTTTTGCTCGCTTGGGGTCCGATCGTTCTTTGTATAGGAGCTCTCGTGTATATGTTCTTTTATATGAAATCGGACGGGTTTATCTATAGCGAATATAGCGGAAGCTATTCAAGTGGAGGGTATTCTGGCGGTAGCTCGTATTCGGGATCTTCCTATTCAGGATCAAGCTCGTCAAGATCTTCGAGCTCGTCAAGCTCCTCAAGATCTTCGAGCGGATCGTATTCAAGATCCTCGTCCACGTCTTCAAGCTCGGATTCAAGAGGAAACGACGGACTGTTTTTCAATCAGCTCGGTATGGATCTGAATAGAATCGCAAGGAATTATTCCACGGTCAGATCAATAGGCTACGGTGCAA
>JAZQYC010000295.1:0-9680 GCA_045633285.1 Clostridia bacterium
TATTTCTTTTTAACGGTTTTTTTGTTATTCTGATTAGAATACTTTTAGATATGTACTTTCTCTTTTAATTTTTTTCTCAAAAATGAATAATTTTAAATTATTTTTTTTACGGAAAAGCTCAAAAACTGAAAATTTGTCACTCTCGTCGCATTTTTGTAAAATAAAAATGCTAATTAAAAATAAGGCGTTCACATAATGCTTAAATAAATATAAACAATATAATTAAAAGTGCTTAGATATATTATAGCGTATATGTTTTAAAATTTAGGTTTATTTTTTCCTTTAAATTGTTTTTTTGGCAGTTTTTTATAGCTTTTGCTCTTTTCATACTAATTATTAGAATCAGATAAAGTAAATCAAATTATTCTAAAAAACACAGGTTAATTAATAGCTTAATCCAATTTCTTATTATTTTCATAAAAGTGAGTTATACTATAATTAAACGCCTAATAAATAATAATAAGTTTTTTTGTCAATTCGATTTGATAGTCAGGTGTTAAATAAGAGAAAAATTTCTCAAATGTGGATTACTTTTGCCATATTCTTAATAAAAAATTAAAATGGTTGATAAATAACCCTTTTATAAACAAAATTATCAACCAAAAAAATTGACTAAAATAACAATATGTAGTATATTATAAGCATAAAAATTTCGATATGTTGTAAGAATTTAGTTTCTATCCACATATCCACCGCACTTATTATATATTAACATTTTTAATAAAAAAAATAATAAAAGAATAAAAGGTGAAGACGATGAAGGTTTTTTGTCACGGTTTGGACTTAGCTGATGCTTTGATTAAGGTTTCAAGGGCTATCCCTGCAAAGAAGACTGTACCTATTCTCGAGGGTATACTATTAACTGCATCGGGTAGTACTTTAACCATTACTGCTACCGATCTTGAAATAGGTATAGAAAAGAGAATAAATGCAGACGTTAAGATAGACGGTCAAGTTGTAGTTCCAGGTAGAGATATCGTTGATTTTGTAAAAACTCTTGCTTCCGAGCAGATCGAGCTTGACGGTAGTGATAACCAGATGCTTCGTATCAGATACAACGACAGTGAGTTTTCTTTAAAGCTTATGCCTGTAGACGAGTTTCCTCCCCTCAGAGAGATAGGAGAAGAGGTGTCGTTTTCTATTGTACAAAAGGAATTCAAGGATTTGATTGCAAAAACAAGAATTTGCGCTTCGCTCGACGATTCTCGTCCTATACTTAAGGGCTGTCTGCTTGAGGTAGACGAAAACAAAATAACCGGAGTTACTCTTGACGGTTACCGTCTTGCAGTCTGTGAAAAGGCTTTGGAGAGAAATAACGGCAAAAAAGAGGTTGTAGTTCCCGTTAAGACATTGGAGGAGATAAGCAAGCTTTTAGAGGATGACGATTATATAGTTACCGTATTTTTGCAGGATAACTACCTCATGGTTGATCTTGATCACACGAGAATCGTATCTAGACTTCTTGACGGTGAGTTTACGAAGTATAGAAAGATTATTCCATCTGAGTTCAGCTCAGTCGTAACCATCAAAAAGAGCCATCTTGCAAACGCACTTGATAGAGCAAGTCTCGTTTCACGTGGTGATAAGAGCAATATGGTCAAGTTTGATATAAAAGAAAAGACCTTATTCGTCGAGTCAAAATCCGAAAACAGCAATATAAAAGAGAATGTTACCGTTTCTCTTGACGGAAAGGATATTGAGATTGCTTTCAACGCAAGATATTTTATCGAGTGTATGAAGGTAATAACTGACGAATATATTAAAATGAGCTTCTCAACGAGCATCAATCCTTGTCTTATAAGACCTGCTGAGGGAGAGGAGTATACCTACCTCATTCTTCCCGTTAAGCTCAACTACTAATTGGTAGCGCAGAGGGATAATTCTTATCTGCGCTAATTTTTTAGGTGAAAAATGATATTAGATTATAAAGTAAAAGAAAAAGCGTTAAAAAATATCAGGGGAAAGTGGCTAAGTCTTGGAATAACTTTTGCAGTTTTTTCAATATTTACCGTATTGTTCACATGTATATACGAGCTACTCACCATAGATCTCAGAAACGAGATACTAAGACTTGAAGAGCATCTTAATACGATTGATATTCTCACGGCTTCAGGCTACAACGAGTTTATTGCCGTACTTGAGAATCTTTCTCTTGCAAATTTGGCTCTTACTATATATTCTCTCATTGATATAGTAGGTCAGCTTCTTTCGGGAGCATTCGTAATATCAATATCTCAGATTTTTATAGGTGTCGCGAGAGGGGGAGATCATAAAATAAAAGATACCCGTAAGCTCTTCGTGAGATTAAAAGAGGGATTTATCCTCAATCTTATAAAAACCGTCTATATCTTCCTGTGGTCTTTGCTTTTCATAATTCCCGGTATTATCAAGACTTTTGCTTACTCAATGTCTGCGTATATAAAAGCTGAGCATCCTGAAATGGGATATAGAGAGGCTTTGAGGGCAAGTGAGACCTTTATGATGGGATATAAAAAGAGATTTTTCTATTTCTACTTGTCTTTTATCGGATGGTTCTTGCTGACCGGAGTAGCAGATATGGTAATATGGAGCATATTTCCAGCAGATAACGCGCTTTTGATAGTAGGAAATATTCTGTCAATGATAGCTTATATTCCCTTGAGCGTATATATCGAGGCTTCGAGCGTTAACTATTTCTTCGCTATTCACGAGGAAAAAGAAAGACTCAATCTCAACAGACAAACGAGCAGGAATCTTCACGATGCTTTCAGCGAATTTGATAGAGCTCGCGAAAGAGTAAATAACGATCCGTTTGATAATTTCGAGGACAAAGACAAAAATAATACGGGAGATAACGATCCGTTCAAAGGGTTTTAAATGAAAAAAGGCATTTTACTTGCAATAAGCAGTCTTCCTTCCGATTACGGTATAGGCACGTTCGGAAAGGAAGGCTTTTTATTCTGCGATTTTCTTAAAAAAAGCGGTCAGAGCATCTGGCAAATATTACCTCTTAGCGTGACGAGCTTTGGAGATTCTCCATACCAGTCACCGTCGGGGTATGCGATCAGTCCTTACTATATTGACCTTGATCTATTAGCTGAAGAGGGTCTATTATACAAGGAAGAATACCAAAATGTAGATTTTGGAGACGGCAATAGGGTAGACTACGCTAAGCTCTGGCAAAACAGAAAAAAAGTGCTCTCTCTTGCCTTTTCAAGATACGAAAAGGGCGCTGAATATAAAGCATTCGTCAGAAAAAATTCCTATTGGCTAAGTAGCTATTCGCTCTTCATGGCGATCAAGGAAGATCAAGGCGGAAAAGAGTGGTCCGCCTGGCCCGAGGAATACAAAAGAAGAAAAAGAGCCAAGATAGAACTTTTCAAAAAAGAGCACCAAAAAGAGATAGAATATTATATTTTAGAACAGTTTTTTGCAAATTCTCAATGGAAAAAGCTCAAAAATTATGCAAATTCTCTTGGTATAGAAATCATCGGCGATATGCCGATATACTCCTCATTTGATAGTCACGACGTATGGGCGGAAAGGAAAAGATATATGCTTGACGAGGAGCTTTTGCCAAGGCTCGTAGCAGGCGTTCCGCCTGATGCATTCACAGCTGAGGGTCAGCTTTGGGGTAATCCCTTATATGATTGGGAGTACGAGGAGAAAAGAGGCTTTTCGAGCTGGAAAAAAAGGCTCAAAAGACAAGGAGAGCTGTTCGACGTCGTTAGGATAGATCATTTCCGTGGCTTTGAGGCGTTTTTTGCTATCCCGAGAGGAAAAGCACCCAAGAAAGGTAAATGGATCAAAGCACCTGGGAAAAAGCTTTTTGAGGAGATAAAAAAGAATATTAATATTGAGATTATTGCCGAGGATCTGGGACTTATCACGCCTGCTGTGAGAAGACTTTTAAAAGCTACGGGCTTTCCCAATATGAAGGTAATGCAATTTGGCTTTGACGGAGACCTTACCCACGAGTATCTGCCTGAAAATTACCCCGAAAACTGTATCGCCTACACGGGAACGCATGACAATGACACGACGCTATCTTGGTATAAAGGTCTTTGGGGAGCAAAAAAGGATTTCGTAGACGAGTACGTTAAAAACAGCGTTAATCCCGTATTTGCCCTTATAAAAAAAGCGTTTTCGAGCAAGGCAAACAGAGTTGTCGTTCCTATGCAGGACTATCTACTAGAGGGTAGCGAGGGCAGAATGAATACCCCCGGAAAAAGTCAGGGAAATTGGACCTACAGGATCAAAAAAGAGCATATAAGAGATAGATTTTTGATGAGAACTATACTCGATCTTTCAACGAGGAGATGGGAAAGATGACAAGGCTCATATTCATAAGACACGGTTACAGCAAGGCTAACGAGGAGAAAGTTTTTGCAGGGAGCTACGACACTCCGCTGACAGAGCTTGGGATAAAGCAAGCCGAACTTACCGCAAAATACGTATACGAAAAATACGCAGTAGACAAGATCTACTCGAGCGATCTAAAAAGGGCAAGCGATACGGCTATGGCGCTGTGCGAGCTTTGCAAAAAAGAGCCGATATTATCCACGAGACTTCGTGAGATCAACGGCGGTAAATGGGAGAAAAAGAGCTACGAACTTCTTCCTATAGAGTACAGTAAGGACTATTTCGTTTGGAAGAGTGATATCGGAAGATCGGTCTGCACGGGCGGAGAAAGCGTAATGGAGCTGTACGAAAGGATCAACTATGAGGTTGATAGGATAATTAGTGAAAACGAGGGCAAAACGGTCGTAATAGTCACTCACGCAACCCCGATAAGAGTATTTACAACTAGAGTTTTGGGTTACGGCTATGAAAGAACGGGTGACGTAGAGTGGGTACCGAACGCCTCGGTCTCGGAATTTGTCGTAAAAAATGGAAAGATCGAGCCCGTTATGCTCGGAGAAAACTCTTTTCACGGAAATTTGACAACAAATTTACCCTCTTTTAAATAAGAAATTATCAAATTGTTTGACAACTTAATATAATTGTATTATAATCAAATTACAAAATAAAA
Organism: Clostridia bacterium; assembly: GCA_045633285.1. Lineage (GTDB taxonomy): Bacteria > Bacillota > Clostridia > Christensenellales > RUG350 > RGIG2224. Next base: position 5,012 of record JAZQYC010000295.1, read on the forward strand.
CAGTCGAGCGGTTATCCGCCCAAAGGAAGGAAAGCATTATGAAGTTGGCTAAAGACGAAGTCCTTTTGAAATCATGGGACTATGCTAAGAGCAAACAAGGTAGCGAAAAGGTTACTCACTTACTCGAAGTAACGAACAAGAGATTGGTTATGACCGAGGACTCCAACAGAGGTCTCGAGCGTACTGAGCTTCCCCTCAGCACCGTTAAGAAGGTACACGGAAAGACCTTCGTACCCTCTAAGGTTGGCGCAATTTTGAAGATCATACTTGCAGTTATCATTCTTATCGCTGGATTCGTTGTAAGCGGTTTGAAGGAGCTTCAGGTTATCGAAGGACTTGGAATGATCGTTATTCTTATCGCAGCAGTATTTGCAGTTATCCTTATTATCCAGGCAATACTTCTTCTCAAGAGAGGAGCATTCGAGCTTACGATAATAACGGCAGGATACGAGACCGAAGGCTTCAATATCGGCGTACAGAGACTTGGCAAGCTTAAGGCAAACACCGCTAAGGTTAAGATGAACGTTCACAAGGAAGTTGCTAACGAGATCCTCGACGAGCTCGGAGCAATCATCATCGAGAACAAATAACTTTTTAAAAGAAAAACCGTAACTCGCAAGGGTTACGGTTTTTTTATATACAACATCAAGATCAGACGTATTGATTTAACCAAAATTTTATGATATAATAAAGCTATCAATAGATAAAAGCGTAGTTAATTATGAATAGTGTAAACAAAACGTTATATATTCCATTATACGGTAAGTCCTACGTGAGCAAAAAGGGCTTGTTCCTTGACGATAAAAAAACCGAGGAAATTTGGGAAGCGGAAGCTTTTTCACTTAAAGGAAAATCGAAGTCAAAATGGCTTGCGTATTATATGGGAGTTCGTTCTGCCGTATTTGACGAATGGACAAAAAATCGAATGGAAGACTCGCTAGATGCTGTGGTTATTCATATCGGTTGCGGAATGGATAGCAGAGTCATAAGAGTAGGAGCAGAAAATCGCAAGTGGTACGACGTAGATTTTTCAGAAGTTATTGAAGAAAGAAAAAAATATTACGATGAATCCGATAACTACAAAATGATTGCAGGTGACGTAAGAGAGGGCAAGTGGCTCTCAAATATCAAGGAAAGCAAATCCGCCGTCGTCGTTATGGAGGGAGTTAGTATGTACTTGACCGATAATGAAATGCGAAATTTAGCGGACGGCCTGTGCGCTCATTTTGAAAGCCTCGTGCTTTTGGTGGACGCTTATACTTCATTTGGGGCAAAAATGTCAAAGCGAAGAAATCCTATAAACGACGTAGGCGTGATCAGAGTTTACGGTATAGATAGCCCTGAGCTTTATCAAAACGGAGAGCTAACTTTTACAAAAGAGCACGAAATGACACCCAAAAAATACGTAGACGAGCTAAAAGGTCTTGAGAGGTTTGTATTTGCTAAAATTTATGCAGGCAGTTTATCAAAAAAGTTGTATCGTTTGTTTGAATACGAAAAGTAAAGGGCGAAAAAGAGGAGAAGGCAAATGAGCATTTTGAAGAAGCTATACGATAAAAGCAAAATATGGTTTGCAGTCTCTTGGATAGTTGCCTACTGCGTGCTGATGTCCGTGGGATACCAGATTAATCAGTAAAATTTTAAAACATTGACAAACAATCTAATGTGTGTTACAATTAGAAAGAATATGCACAAATAGCGTATGGGACAGAATTAAACAGGATAATAAGACTGGAAATTGAATATTAACACAACTGTGAAGCATGTGTTTATAACGAAGAATACAGAGATAATATGGAAGATCTAAAAAGCAAAACAATTTCAAGTACCATATGGAAATTTTTAGAGCGATTTCTCGCGCAAGCGATTTCATTGATAGTTTCTATAATGATTGCGCGAATATTGTCGCCTGAGGATTATTCTGTGGTAAGTATTGTAACCATATTTTTTACTTTTGCAAACGTTTTGATATCCGGTGGCTTGAATACTGCGTTAATTCAAAAAAAAGATGCAGATAATGAAGATTATTCTACAGTTTTACACGTTAGTGTTTTGATGTCGATTATTTTATACGTTGTTTTGTTTGTATCGGCTCCATTAATTGCTAACTTATATGAGCAACCGTTATTGATTTTGATTATAAGGGTAATGGGATTGTCATTGCCAATAACGGCTGTTAAATCTATTTGGTGCGCTTATATATCTGCAACTTTACAGTTTAGAAAATTCTTTTTTGCTACGCTTATAGGCACTTTAATATCTGCTGTCGTTGGTTTCACTATGGCGCTTAACGGATTTGGCCCATGGGCGCTTGTAGCGCAACAAATGACAAATACTGTTATTGATACTTTGGTACTTATTATCAGTACTCGTATTCATATAGTTTTTAAAGTATCTATCACTAAATTAAAAGTATTATTTAAATACGGATGGAAGGTTTTTGTTTCTTCCGTAATAGGAGTTGTATACGCTGAGACTGCGCCTCTCGCAATTGGTGTGAAATTTACACCAACCGATTTAGCGTATTATTCTAAAGGAAAAAGCTTTCCTAATTTGTTATCATCAACGACGACAAGTACTTTATCAGCGGTACTTTTCCCTGTGTTGGCACGTAGTCAAGATAACATACCAGCTCTACTTGCATACACTCGAAGATATATACAAGTGACGTCCTTTATTATTTTTCCTATAATGTTGGGATTTCTTGCCGTTGCTGAAAATTTTGTGTTAGTTTTACTAACTTCAAAATGGTTGCCTGTCGTTTACTATATACAACTTTACTGTTTGGTTTGTATGTTTGACGTGATAGCGATTGGAAATTGTGAAACGATCAAGGCAATAGGTAGAAGTGACGTATATTTAATAATGGAAATTATTAAAAAGTCCTGTTATTTTGCAATATTGATTAGTTTTATCATCTTTTCAAACGATCCTAAGAGTTTGGCGATTTCTTCCGTCGTTTGTACGTTGGTGCAGATACTTGTAAACTCAATACCAAACATAAAACTAATAGGTTATAAATTCAGGCATCAGATTGCAGACTTATTGCCCAATCTAATCATAGCGTTAATAATGGCGGTCGTTGTATACGTGGTGAAATATATTGCCGTTGCACCTTTCATAAGCTTATGTTTACAAGTTGTAAGTGGCGTTATAGTATATATGCTATTAAGCATGTTGACAAGAAATAAAAACTTTAAGTATATAATTCAGACTTTGAAAGCATTTCTAAATCGGGGGAAAAGGGATGAAGCTAATTCGGAAAGCTAAAAATTTAACAAAAAGACTTTTGATTGGCTGTTTATACCTATTAACTAAGAAAAAGGTTGTCAAGAACAAAATTTTCTTTGTAAGTTATATGGGTAAGCAAATGAATGACAATCCAATGGCTATTTACGAAGAGTTAATCAAGCAAAACGAGAAATATCGTTTTGTATGGGTATATGATAGGCATCGTGAGTTAGATAAAAAGGACTATCCTAATACGAAGTTTGTGGACAGTTCGAAAGCATTTAACCTTAAAATGTATTATCATTTATTCACCTCAAAAGTCATTATCAACAATGCTCGATTTCATTTTGATATAAGAAAAAAAGAAAGTCAGTACTACATTCAAACTTGGCACGCATCTATGGGCTTGAAGAAAATTGAAAAAGACGTAGAGAATCAATTATCTAAAAGTTATTGTGATACGGCAAAAAGGGATTCTAAATATATAAACCTATTGCTTGCCGGTTGTAGGTTTAAGCACGAAGCCTATAAAACTAATTTTTGGTATGAAGGAGAAATTTCAGATTTCGGTACGCCGAGGAACGATATATTCTTTGCAGACAACAAAAACGAAATAAAAGATAAAGTAAAGAGCGATTTGAATATTTCACCTAACTCGAAAATTATATTGTATGCTCCTACGTTTAGAAATGATAATAGCAAATATTTACAGTCTTTTGATGAAGCTCGTTTGCAGGCGTTGTTGGGAGATGAATGGAAGATCGTTGTAAGACTTCATCCTAACGAGTTGCAAAAAAAGAACAATGATCTAACAAACAGACAATATATTGATGCGACTAAATACAACAATTTGCAAGAATTGTTGATAGCAACGGACATTTTAATTACAGACTATTCTTCGACAATGTTTGATTTCTTTATTCAGGAAAAACCTTGCTTTTTGTTTTGTCCTGATTATGCGGATTACGTTGGCGGAGAGCGTGACTTGAATTTTGATTTAGAACAGTTGCCTTTTGATATGGCAAAAAGCATGGAAGAGTTGCTTATAAATATCGGCGGTTTCAATCAAGAAAAATATTTACAAAAATTAGAAGATTTCAACAAAGTTGTTGGTTCGTATGAAAATGGCCACGCAGCTGAAAACGTCGTTAAAATAATAGATGAGGTTATAGATGGTAAAAGATATATTAAGAAAGTTTAAGCGTTTGTTAAAGCCTATAGTTGTTAAACGCAGAAACAAGAAAAGAGATATTAACATTATTAGGTCAAATAAATATAATTTTGACTACGACAAAAAAGAATATGCTTTTTGCAAAAAGCACGGCTTTTCTATAAGCGAGTATAAACTATATCAACTAAACAAGAATGATTATAACGATTTTATATCAACGTTAGAATCATATTATCCAAGATATAATAATGGGGAAATGACAATTAA
>JAZQYC010000296.1:0-1017 GCA_045633285.1 Clostridia bacterium
GATTAACGCATTCATTTCGTTTACAGTCAACTCTTTTTTAGTTATTTCTTCATCTGCGTGTTGAATTTGTCCTTGAGGCCGATTATTCTGTTAAACACGGGGTTTTCTGCGGTTGAATCCTTGTCCTTGATGAAATATCCCGTACGCATGAACTGATATCTATCACCTATCTCAACGTCAGCAAGAGCTGGCTCGACCAAGCCTTGTTTAATAGCGAGAGATTCGGGATTGAGCTTATCCTCGATAGCGCCCTCTATAGAGTCGTCAACGAGCTTTTCGTAAAGTCTGATCGTTGCGGGCACTCCGTATTTTGCGCTTACCCAATGTACGTTGCCCTTGACCTTTTTGGTGCTCGTGCCACCGCTCTTGGTGTCGGGATCGTATTCTGCGTGAACGACGATACCCTCATCAGTTTCCTCGTAGCCTGTGCATTTTACAATATACGCTCTATTGAGTCTGACCTCAGCACCGGGATAGAATCTGAAATATTTGGGAGGCGGATCTTTTTTGAAATCGTCAGCGTCTATATAGAGCTCCTTGGTGAACTTGACCTTTCTCTCTCCTGCGCCCTCTCTCGGACTATTGGGAACGGATAGCTCCTCTTCGCCCTCGTAATTGTCGATAACGAGCTTGATAGGATCAACTACCGCCATTCTGCAATCGCAGTTTTCTTGCAAATTCTCTCTTACGCAATGCTCCAAAAGCGCAAAATCTACCTCGGACTGAGCCTTGGATACACCCGTTACGTTGATAAATGATTTCAATGCGTCTGCGGGATAGCCTCTTCTTCTCATGCCTGCAATAGTAGGCATTCTCGGATCGTCCCAGCCTGCAACGACGCCCGTTTCAACGAGCTTTTTGAGATAACGCTTGCCGAGAATAACGTCGGATACGTTAATTTTAGCAAACTCTATCTGTCTTGGAGGATTGGAAAATAGTCCGCTTGACTCAACCGACCAATTATACAAGGGGCGTCTTTCCTCAAATTCAGGACCGCAAAGTGAATGCGTTACTCCC
>JAZQYC010000297.1:0-4463 GCA_045633285.1 Clostridia bacterium
ATAATAACCGTGAGCATACCAAGCTCCATACCCATTGAGATAAATATCGTCTTCATTGCGAGCGTTCTCAAAAGGAAATTGACCCACATAGGAAGAACGAAGAGCAAAACGAGAAGCTTACCTGCCTGCTTTTTTGCAAGAATATAGGCTACGGGATAGCCGAGCATCAAGCAAAGCACGGTGGTTATAACACCCACCAAAAGGCTCACGCCAAGGGTATTGAGGCTCGAGCCGTCCGTTGCAAAATCCACGAAATTGGATAGAGTCAATCTGCCGTTAGCAAGAAAGGCGTTGACCAATATCAGAACGAGCGGAAGCACCACGAATATCATCATAAAGAGGATATAGGGATAGCTGAACGCTCTTCTTTTGAGAGTAAACTTCTTAGTCATCGGCTTTCTCCTCACGAAGAGTTACTTTTATTTTTTCAGGAGCGACCCTGATACCTACCCTGTCGCCCTTGAGCCAATCGTCCTGAGTATCAACGAAGAAATCGTAATGATCGTCAGTTCGAATGATACATTGATAGTAATTACCCTTGTAGATAGAGTTGATGACCTCTCCGCCGATTATACCGTCCTCCTCGTCATCCATGACCTCAACGTCCTTGAATCCGATCTCGACCGTAACGGGCGATCCCTCGGGGAAGCTTGCCGTGCAGGGGAATTTTTCTCCGCATATCTCTACGCTCTCGTCGTCCCACATCGTGGTCTCGATGGTATTGGTGATACGAGCCTTAGCCATAATATGGAAATCAAATGGCTTGATATAGCAAACGACCTTATCTCCTGCCTTACACTCCACATTGTCGTGAACGAGCACCTCGAATTCGTCGTCCATCAAAACGATAGTCTCGTAATGATCTCCCTTGAACACGCTGGTAGCCACCGTGCCCTCAAAGGTACGCTTACTTGAATCGGGTTTGACGATCTCGATATCCTCGGGACGAATAATAACGTCTACCGGCTCGTTTGCCTTGAATCCCTTGTCTACGCATTCAAATTCTCTGCCTGCGATCTCGACCACGAAATCCTTTCTCATTATACCCGAATATATATTGCTCTCTCCGATAAAGTCTGCAACGAAAGCGTTAGCAGGCTCGTCGTAGACCTTTTGAGGAGTACCTATCTGCTGTATCTCGCCACCACGCATAACGACTATGGTGTCGCTCATGGTAAGAGCCTCCTCTTGATCGTGAGTAACGTATACGAAGGTGATGCCGAGCTTTTTATGCATATTCATAAGCTCGATCTGCATGTCCTTTCTCATTTTGAGATCAAGCGCCCCTAAAGGCTCGTCGAGAAGCAAAACCTCAGGCTCGTTGACGACCGCTCTTGCAATAGCTACTCTCTGCTGTTGACCGCCCGAAAGAGAATTGACGTTTCTGTGTCCGTAATCCTCAAGATCGACCATCTTGAGAGCGTTATTGACCTTTTCGTCTATTTCCTTTGCGGTAAGCTTGCGGAGATTCTCGTACTTCACGCCGTTTTTGTCCGTGTAATAAGTTCCGTCAGGAACGTACTTAAGCTTGAGACCAAATGCAACGTTTTTGTATACGTTGAGATGAGGAAAGAGAGCGTATCTCTGAAAAACCGTGTTTACGGGACGCTTATGAGGAGGAACGTCAGTCACGTCCTCACCGTTTATAATGATCTTGCCCTCGGTGGGGTTTTCAAAACCAGCTATCATTCTGAGTGTCGTGGTCTTACCACAGCCGGACGGGCCAAGAAGGGTAACGAACTCACCCTTTTTGATAGCAAAATTGACGTTTGCAACGACTGCACCGTCGTAGCTTTTCTTAACGCCCTTGAGCTCTATGATGTTTTCTTTATCCGTTTGTATGATCTTTGCCATATTCTCTCCTAAAAGTTCGGTGGACTTGCCACCCAAACTACCTTTGCATTAGTATTTCCTTTGTTCTCAAGATAATGAGGCTTGTTGCTCACTATATAAAAGGTATCGCCCTTTTTGCACTTACTTCGCTTCTTGCCGTGATTCAAAGTAACCGTTCCCTCTAAAACGTATCCAAACTCCTCTCCCTCGTGAGGCATATCCATAGTGGTGGACGCTCCCGGCTCGAGAGTGATAAGGATAGGCTCCATTTCGTTCTTTTGGCTGTTTGGAACGAGCCAGGTAATGGAATGCCCCTCCTCGGTCTTCACGAAATAATCCTCTTTTGTGAAAACGACCTTTTCCTCCTGCTCCTCGGCAAAAAACTCACCGAGCGTGCTTCCAAGCGCCTCCAAGATATCGGTAAGAGTCGCAATCGAGGGCGAGGTAACCTCGTTTTCGAGCTGAGAAATGTATCCCTTAGTCAGCTCGCACCTGTCTCCAAGCTCCTCTTGCGTAAGCTCGCATCGCTGTCGAAGCAGTTTTAACTTTTCACCGAATTTCATTTTTCTTCCTTTTTTAACAAAAGTTTAGAATTACTAAACTCACGGTTTATATTTGGTAAACACGAACAGTATATATATACTGAGTACGTTTGTCAACGCTTTTAATATACTTTTTCTTATTTTTTTGATAGAAACCTGTCATACTTTCCTTTTGTTCAAAATATACTGTTTCGTACAGGAGGCGGTTATGTATTATAGAAAAAAAATCGTATTGACGGACGAGTCGAAAAAGGTGTATCAAACGGCAGATCTCACCATGCTTGACGGACAGGTCAAGGTAAGCGTTGGATCAAGCAGAGACCCGGGAGCGGAGCTTGCCGTATATTGCTCGGGCAAGCTAACGTTATGCGGAAAAACGCCCTGCTCTTACACCGTCTATACGAGCGGAGAGCAAGAGGTACACGTCGGAATATTGTCCAAAGCGGGGGTATTAGCAACCGGTAGCACGGAGGGAACACACGACCCGAGATTATTCACACGAGAAATAAACAGCACCAAGGAAAAAAGCATACCGCCCTCCCTGAGTGATAATAGAATATCTAACGATTCTTCCGTTGTATCCAATGAAAAGGAGGAGAAAAGCGTTCTAACTAGCGATACAGCTCCACCAAAATCCTCCGATAAAAAAGAGGACACTCCTATCCCTGACAGTCAAAACGAGGATACGTCCGATCAAATTATCGACCCAATCGAAAGCTTTCACGCACAGCTTGACCAAAGCGGAGCTGTAACTGATTTTTATTGCTCGATCAAATCAAACCTTGAGGAGATGCTCACCTGCTACCCCAAGGAAGAGAGGCTGAACGAGCTGATAGACGAATCAGAGTGGGTCAAGGTAGAGCGCACGGACGGCTTCTACGCAGTTGGACTTATCAAATCAAACGGAAAGGCTGAGTACGTCTGCTACGGCGTACCGGGAAAGCTCGACGAGCTACCACCCGAGAGCCTGAGAAGGTATTGCCAATGGATTCCGACCGACGAAAATGATAACGGCTATTGGACGCTTTTTCAGGACGCAAAAACGGGCGTCGCTATCAAAAACGGTTAAGCCTTATTGATATCAAGCATAACGCATAACAAGCTTTTTTAAGGCATGATAGATATAATCAGATAAAGGATCTTCACAGGCTCTTTTTCTGCGAAACACTCATAAAATAGAATGCGGAGTATAGAATTTTCTATACTCCGCTAAATTTTTCTATACAGCTCTACTGCTCGTCACCTGGCTTAGACTTGCATTCATCTTGATCGATTGAACGTAGCTTTTCTTTTTCTTCCTCTTCAATATCCTGCAATATAATTTCTCTACAGCCTCTTAAAAAGCTTGCAAGCATCTCTTCGCTTTCTTCCTTAGTCAATTTCTTTTTCATATTTATTCTCCTTATGCGAATTTACTATATTATATTTCTTACTATCGTAAGATGTCAAGCATTTTTCTTACAAATGTGAGAATATTTATAGTATGAATACAAATTTTGCAGAAAGATTAAAAGAGCTCAGAACGGAAGCAAAGGTCGGTCAGGTTACGCTTGCCGAGCGCATAGGAGTAAGCAAGGGAACTATAAGCTTATGGGAAAATAATTTGCGTGAGCCCACCCTAAGCAATCTCGTTGCCTTAGCTCAGTTTTTTGATGTCTCTCTCGATACCTTAGTTGGACTAAGCGAATATTGATCAATTAAATTGTTCTTATTCAAATTAGCAGTTTTAGATTTAATTATGGTAATATCTGATAAAATTAAAGAGCTTAGAATAGAAAGAGGCTACACTCAAGGTGAGTTTGCCGATCTTATCGGAGTCAAGCAGTCGTGTGTGAGCAAGTGGGAAAGAGGGGACGGATACCCCGACATCACCCTGCTGCCCAGGATTGCGAACTTCTTTCAGATCTCGGTGGATGAGCTGATTGGGAACGATGAAGCCACGCGGCAGGAGGATGCGGACAGCTTTGAGAGGACCTGGTGGAGCATCCCGCGTTCCAAAGAGGGCTGGCCAAGGAAGCTGGAGCTGGCCAAGGAGTATTATGTGAAATATCCCCACAATTTCGAGGTGATGCACCGCCTGGGCGAGGC
>JAZQYC010000298.1:0-2002 GCA_045633285.1 Clostridia bacterium
AGAGTAGATAAGAATTCAACGGGAACGATCGTTATCTCCGTTGAGATCGACAGTATCCAACAGCTAAAAGAGGTTATGAGTAAAATAAGCGGAATCAACGGTGTAATTGACGTATTCCGCGCAACGAATATTTAGTATGAAGATAGTTTCTTTTAAGTGCGGACCATTGCTTGCCTGTGCGTACCTCGTTTATCTTGAGGGCGAGAGTAAGGGCGTTCTTATTGATGCAGGTGGCAATACTGACAAAATACTTGATATAGCCAAGCAAAACGGAGTAGAGATCGGAGCGGTCTTATTAACCCACGGTCACTTTGATCACGTTGGAGCGTGTCTTGATTTACAAAGACTTGGTGTTCCGATCTATATTCACGCTAATGATAAACGGCTAGTTGAAACCGACCTTGGTACTTGTGGTTTTGGTATAAAGGTAGACACCTTTTCTCCTGACAATACGTTGAAAGGCGGAGAGACTCTTGAGCTGTTTGGGCTCAGCATCAAGGTTTTGCATACCCCAGGGCACACGAGCGGTGGAGTCTGCTACGTAATAGAGGATAATATTTTTAGCGGTGATACGCTTTTTGCATACAGCTACGGAAGAGTTGATCTCGGCGGTAGTATGGAAGAGCTGAAAAACAGCATAATGAACGTCTTGTTTGGTTTAGACGGAGAGTATACCGTTTATCCCGGACACGAGAAAAAGACCACACTTTCTTTTGAAAGGGAGTATAATCCTATACGATATGCGTGAGTTTATTATTGAATTTGAAGAAAGTAATTTTCTTAACGACCTCAACGAAACGTTGCGGTCGTTTTATCCGCATGCAAAAGAAAGTGAAAATGGAGAAAAAATAGTTCTATCCCAAGAGCTATCGGGCAATATTCTCAAAAGCTTGCTCGTTTTGGGCGATAAGAGCTTTGAGAGAGTTGACTCAATTGATACCTCGTCAGATATACTTATTAAAAGACATAAAAAACGCTATTTGAAGCTTTTATTATATAAGACTTTATCCTCTGAACTTGGCGTTGATCTTCCATGGGGAAGCTTGACGGGGATCAGACCGACTAAGCTCGCTTATGAGCTTGGAAAAAGCTACGGTAAGGATAAGATAAAAAGCGTGCTTAGTGACGAATTTTACGTAAGCCGTGAGAGGGTAGATCTCGTTTCTGATATTATTAAGACCCAAGAGGGCGTTTACGACGAGGACGATAACGGTGTTGATCTATACTTAAATATTCCCTTTTGCGTATCAAGATGTACCTATTGCTCCTTCGTTTCCGCTATTCTCGACAAGAAAAAAAAGCTCGTTGATCCTTACGTCAAGGCGCTGTCGAAAGAGCTTGCCTCAGCTCAGGATATTATCGAGAAAAACGGATATAATTTGAGATCAATTTACTGTGGGGGAGGTACTCCAACCTCGTTTTCTGCTGAAAATCTATCTGAAATTTTTAAAAATCTCAGAATTAAAGCTAAAGAATTTACAGTAGAATGCGGACGACCTGATTCAATCACAAGAGAGAAGCTACAAGCCCTCAAAAACGTAGGAGTTACGAGGATCAGCATTAACCCTCAGACCTTTAATCAGACCGTGCTTGATAATATCGGCAGACGACATCAAATAGAGGATATTTACACGGCGTTTGAGCTTGCTAGGCAATTTGATTTTGATATCAATATGGATCTCATTGCTGATCTTCCGGGGGATAACCTTTCCTCATTTTTGGATAGCGTAAAAAGATGTATTGATCTTAATCCCGAGAATATCACCGTGCATACGCTTTCGATCAAGCATAGCTCTTCCATGCAGGCCGAAAGCTACGACAACAGGATCAATCTGAAATCTGAGGTCGGAGCTATGGTAAGCGAGGGACGAAGAATGATCTACGAGGCAGGTTATTTGCCCTATTATATGTACAGGCAAAAATACACGAGCGGAAATCTTGAAAATACGGGATACGCCAAGCCAAGCAAAGCGTGCGTATATAACGTTGACGTTATGGAGGA
>JAZQYC010000299.1:0-6391 GCA_045633285.1 Clostridia bacterium
CGACGAGGACGAGGAGCTGAGCGTTATGCCCATAGCTGAAGCCGTTTTTGCTCCTACTACGCCGTCTACGGTAAGTCCGTTACGTCTTTGGAAATATCTGACCGCTTCTCTGGTTTGAGAGCCGAATATTCCGTCTACCGAGCCCTTGTAATATCCCCAATTCTTGAGCTTTTGCTGTACCGTTTTGACGGTCTGACCCGAGCTACCGTATCTGACTACGGCAGCGTCCGCTACCTCGGTCGGGATAAAAACCGACAGGCTCATCACGAGAGCAAGCATAACGAGCAGGGTCGCAAGTATTTTTGTCTGTTTCATATTACCTCCGTTTATGTACCGAAGATCTCCTCGCAAAGCTCTGCGATCTTGGATTTGTACGTGATAGTATCACCGTTTCCTGCCGGCGTAAAGCAAAGAGGGGGAAACAGCACGCACCACCAATTATCACCTTTGCCCTCTCCAAGCTCAATGATAAGAGCGTCGTAAACTCCCTCCTCAAGGGTATATCCGTCGTAGCATCTTGCAGGGAACTCCTCTTTGGTGAGCCTTGCCTTAGCGCCGTAGGAGTAGCCGTTTTTCATTAAGGTCTTTTTTGCTATTTCCTCAACGCTTGAAAGCTTAGCCTCAACCACCTTTTTTGCATCGTTTGACGAGGTAAGCTCACTTATATATGGAGTAAGATATCTGACAACCTCGTCCTTGACCTCGTATTTTACTTTTTGGTCAAAATCAGCGTTTGAATTCGCCCTTATATGTACTCTTACGCATTCGTTTTTTACCTCGAAGCTACCGCCAAACAGACTGACTGCTACAACGAGAATAGCAAGCGCCAAAACCAATTTCTTCATAAAATCACCTCGTTTTGAATTATTCCCACGAATCTCAGCTCTATACCACCATTTTTTGAGAATAAAAAACTTGACAAAAATCGGATATCAACTGTATAATATATAGAACTATAATTATAGGGAGACTGATATGGGACATTTCAAATCCGATCTTAACGCAGTAGTTAGCCGTGACCCCGCAGCCACGAGCAAGCTTCTCGTATTTTTTACCTATTCGGGTTTCAAAGCCATTCGCAGACACCGTAGAGCGCATTGGTTCTACGTGCACGGAATGAAGGGTATTGCTCGCTTTATCAGTCAGCGCACCAAAAATAAAACGGGTATCGAGATCCACCCCGGCGCGACTATCGGAAGTGGGGTCTTTATAGATCACGGCGTAGGAGTGGTTATCGGAGAGACTGCCGAGATCGGTGACAACGTTACCATATATCAGGGCGTTACCCTCGGTGGTACGGGTCTTCAAAAGGGTAAGCGTCACCCCACTATCGGCAACAACGTCATGATAGGCGCAGGCGCAAAGATCTTAGGCGCAGTCAATATCGGCGACAACTGCAAGATAGGCGCAGGCTCTGTAGTACTTAAAGACATTCCCGAGGGCTGTACCGTGGTGGGAGTTCCCGGAAGAGCGGTCAGAGTGCTTGGTGAAAAGCCCGTCGAGGGCTTAGATCAGGTAGGACTACCCGACCCCGTATTGGAGGAATTCAAGAGGCTGAACGCAAGAATAGCCCTGCTTGAAGACAAGCTCAACGTACATACCTGCAGATACTCAATGACCAACGACAATCAGACGATAGAAGAGATCGTCAAGGAGAATAAAGATGAAGCTTAGTATTTTCAACACACTCTCAAGAAAAAAGGAAGAATTCACCCCGATAAACGGTAACGAGGTTCGTATGTATTCCTGCGGACCTACCGTATATAACTTTGCTCATATAGGTAATCTTCGTACCTATATATTCATGGATATACTCCGCAGAACGCTCAAGTTCGACGGCTACACCATTAAGGGCGTAATGAATATCACGGACGTAGGACACCTTTTGTCTGACGCTGACGAGGGCGAGGACAAGATGGCAAAGGCTGCAAAGGAGCAAAAGAAGACTCCTGAGGAAATAGCGGCTTTTTATAGCGAGGTATTCTTCAAGGATATAAAGCGTCTCAATATCGACCTCCCCGAGATTATTGCAAAGGCTACCGACAATATCCCCGAGATGATCGATTACGTCGTCAAGCTTCAGGACAAAGGTTACGCTTACGAGACCTCGGACGGAATATACTTTGACATTGCAAAATTTCCTAAGTACGGTCAGCTCTCGAGGCTCAACTTAGAAGAGCAGATCGCAGGCGCAAGAGTAGAGGTCAACAGCGAGAAGCACAATCCTTACGATTTTGCAGTATGGAAAAAGGCTGAGCCAGAGCACATCATGCAGTGGCAAAGCCCCTGGGGTATGGGATATCCCGGCTGGCATATAGAGTGCTCTGCAATGAGCAGAAAGTACCTTGGAGATCATTTCGATATCCATACGGGTGGCGTAGATCATATACCTATCCACCACGAGAACGAGATCGCTCAGAACGAAGCTCTTTCCTGCTCTAAATCGGTCAACTATTGGATACACGGAGAGTTTATGCTCGTAAATAACGGCAAGATGAGCAAATCTCTCAAAAACACCTACACCATAGATCAGCTTATGGGTATGGGATACTCCCCCTTGGACTTCAGATATTTCTGCCTGAACGCGCAGTATCGCAAGAAGCTTAACTTCACCTTCGAGGGAATGGACGCAGCTAAGGTATCGTATGCAAGACTGAGAAAACAGCTCGAAAAGCACAGAAACGGCACGGCAGACCTCAAGGAAAAATGCAAGGAATATTACGATCAGTTCGTTGAGGCTATCAACGACGACCTCAATATTCCTCTTGCCCTCGGCATTCTCTGGAACATGGTCAAGGAAGAGCCCTCCAAGGATATCTTTGCTCTTGCAGTCAAGATGGACGAGGTATTCGGTCTCGATCTTGAAAAGCCCTACGTAGAGGAAGAGATCAAAAGCGACGTTCCTCAAAACGTGCTCGACCTCGTAGAGAAGAGAAAGCAAGCAAAGCTTTCTAAGGATTGGGCAACGGCAGACGCAATTCGAGCAGAGGTAGACGCGCTTGGCTACACCTTGAAGGACACCAAGGACGGCGTAGAGATCATAAAGAAATAAAAAAGTAAACGGCTTTTTAAAAAAACGGACTCAATCGAGTCCGTTTATTATTGGGATCAAATATCAATATGAAAAGAATTATCAACTATTTCACAAAATTCGAGCTTGCCCTCTGGTTATCCTCTATCGGCTTGATACTCCTCACCTTTTTTTGCTTTAAAGAAAGTGATTATCTCAAGCTCTCAGCATCGCTTATTGGAGCAACGGCGCTTATCCTGACTGCTAAGGGAAACCCTATCGGACAGGTTCTTATTTCAATCTTTGCCGTCTTGTACGGCATCATATCGTACGCCTGCGCGTACTACGGCGAAATGATCACTTATCTTGGAATGAGCTTGCCTATGGCAATAATAGCAATTATCAGCTGGGTCAAAAATCCATATAAGGGCAACAAAGCCGAGGTCGAGGTAAGCGACGTCAAAAAAAGAGAATGGATATTTATTGTATTGATTACCGTTCTCGTTACGGTGGCGTTCTATTTCATTCTCGGGGCTTTGAATACGGCAAACCTTATCCCAAGCAATATATCAGTCACCACGAGCTTTCTAGCAGCTTATCTGACGTTTAGAAGAAGCCCGATGTACGCGCTTTTCTACGCACTTAACGACACAGTTTTGATCGTGCTGTGGGTAATGATGGCGATAGTTGATATTTCCTATCTTTCGGTAATTATCTGCTTCGTCGTATTTCTCGTCAACGACCTGTACGGCTACTTTAATTGGCTCAGAATGCAAAAAAGACAAAAAGCTTAAGAAGATACGTAAAAAAAGACTTGGATCACACCAAGTCTTATTTTTACAGAACGCTATAAAAATCGTCTATTCTCTTTTGAGTTTTTGGGTTTGCTCCACGAAGCGTAAGAGCGCGGTCGTTTGCAACCATTTTTTTGCGTAGTCCTGCGAGCTTTTCAAGAGCGGTCTGATCTATGCTCTCCACCTCGCTGAGATCTATCGTGACGCTCTTTTGATCCTGCGTCTTGCTTTCGATATCCTTGACGAGCTTATCTGCGTTTACGAAAAATATTGCACCCTTTACTGCTACTACACCCTCTTCAACGGTGTAGCTCATACCCAACCGGAGGCTCTTGACGTTCATTATGAAGGTCACCGCCACTCCGCCAAGCACGCCGTAGGTAAGATCGAAGACCACCGTAAGAATAAAGGTCACGAAGAGTATCACGGAGTCACGCACGCCAAACCTTGCAAGCTTCATAAACAGAGGGAATCTGCTCATATTGATAGCAACCGACATCAGTATTGCAGAGAATACGGCAAGAGGTATATGCTTGACTACGCCCATAAGAGCAAAGTACAGCACGAGAACGAGTACCGAGTGGAACATTCCGGCTAATGGGCTTTTTGCTCCGTTTTCGATGCTTGCAGCCGTTCTTGCAATAGCTCCCGTTGCAGGCAGACCGCCAAGAAGAGATGAGCAGATATTAGCTACGCCCTGACCCACGAGCTCCTGATTGGTATCAAAGGTCGTATTGGTCATACCCGATGCTACGGTAGCAGAGAGCAAGCTCTCTATAGCGCAAAGAAAGGCTATTACGATAGCAGGAACGATGAGCTTACCGATATTTACGCTTCCAAGGAGCGAAATATCCACAGGGAAAAAGCCTGCCTCGATCTCACCGTACTTTGAGCCGATCGTTGCAACGCTCGTTCCCAAGAAGCTATTCATGCAAATAGTCATCACCGTACACAGTATGAGTGCAACGAATGCAGAGGGAATTTTTTTGGAAAGCTTAGGCAAAAGCACCACGCACAAAAATCCAACGAGACCAACCGCAAAGGTTGCAAGATCAAACGTTGCGATATTCTCAACGTAGGATATCAGCTTGTGAATAGCCTCCGTTCCACTTGCGTCAAGCGCGCAAAAATCCTTAATCTGACCGATAAAGAGCGTAACGCCTATACCCGTCGTGAAGCCTATGGTGATAGGATACGGGAAAAATTTCATTACGCTACCCGCTCTCAAAAATCCCATAACGATAAGTATAACGCCTGCCATAACTCCTGCAATGGCAAGACCCAAGATACCTATCTCGGGATCAGCGAGATATCCGTAAAGTATAACTACGAAAGCAGCAGTCGGTCCTCCGATCTGAAATCTGCTACCACCAAGCGCCGATATAAAGAAGCCTGCGATAATCGCCGTAATAATACCGAACTGTATACCGTTTGAGGAAACGGATTCGGGAACGGACTGAATACCGAGCGCAATAGAAAGAGGCAGGGCTATGATAGCAACCATAAGTCCTGCAAATAGATCCTTAAAAAGATCTGACCTCGTATAACCCTTAAGTGAATTCAAAAGCTGTGGTCTCATTGGTATATCCTTTTTCTATATGATTTTAAAGTGAAAACGGTGTTTTTCCTGCTCTGTGGACGCAGATCTCGTCAATTACTGCGTTTGATCTGTGAGTCAATAAAAACTCTACGATATCTGCTATATCCTCGGGCATTATCATACCCTCTTGACTAAGGTCGGGACGGGAAATCTTGATCATATCGGTATACACTCCACCGGGGCACAGCGCATGCACCCTTATACCCTCTTTGTACACCTCTTTTGCTAAGCTCTCCGAAAAGCCTAAAAGGGCGTGCTTGCTCATAGAGTAAACTGATTGAAGCGGATAACCCGTTTTTGCTACCGCGGAGGAAATATTGATAATAGTCGGCGAGTTTGATCTTCTGAGCGCAGGCAGTAGCCTTTGGGTCAGAAAATACGGAGCTCTTGCATTCACCGTCATTATCTTGTCGTATTCAGCCTCGGTAACGCTCTCAAAGGGCGTGCTGTGGGCAACTCCGGCGTTATTTATCAGAATATCCACTCCCGAAAACGCCTTGACCGCCTCGTCACAAAGCCCAACGAGCTTTTTGGTGTCGGTTATATCTCCAGGGATAGCCTTAGCGCACGATATTTCGGATATTTTCCTTTCGGTCTCTTTGAGCCTTTCGATATTGTTTCCGCCAAGTAAGACGATATTTGCGCCAAGCTCGGCAAGCCTTAATGCAATAACGCTTCCTATACCACCGCTTGCGCCCGTTATTACTACGGTTTTTCCTTCAAGCTTTTTCATAATCAAAGTTTCACGCTCTTAATAATATTCCCGTCTACGTCCTTCAATGTAAGCTCGCCGTCCTCTATAATCATATAGCTCGAGGGCGTGCCACCCTTAGGAAGGGAGATCGAGCCTGCGTTAGCAACGACTACGCCGTCATTTTTCTCTATAAATCCCGTGTGGAAATGTCCGTAGATCACGCAATCAAAGCGAGTTTTGGGCATATTATCCTTGTTGTACACGTGTCCGTGAGTCAAAAATACGCTCTTGCC
>JAZQYC010000300.1:0-1128 GCA_045633285.1 Clostridia bacterium
TCATAGTTTCTCTGCTTGCACTCCGTACAGGCGAGCGTAATTTTAACACGCATGTCAAAACACCTCCAAAAAAATTACACCCCGAAAAAGGTGCTTATAAAATATAGCACAAATCAAATGCAATTGTCAAGAGAAAATACAACTTTAAAATAAAATTATATTTTTCTCCTGCCAATTATTGAGTTTTGTCAAAAAATACGACTAATTATATATTGTATTATTATATATAATACTAAGTTAAACTATATTTCTATAGAATAACCAAGCTCAAAAGCTTTTTTATTGACGGGAATAACCTTGGGCTTTTTCTCAAAAAGCTTATCGATCGTATTATACACCGTCTCGTAGGGAAGAAGCCCCGAAAGCTTGATATACGCTCCAAGAATAGCTATATTTGCCGTTCTTGCATTGCCTGCCTCGATTGCAAGTTTGTTAGCGTCAACGTACGCTACTCTTACGTCCTCTCTTTCTACTTTGTCCTCAACGAGGGAGCTATTTACGATGATTATTCCGCCGGGCTTAACGCTGTTTGCGAACTTATACAAGCTAGGCTTATTCATAGCGATCAAGCAATCAGGTCTCGTAATAACGGGAGAAGCTACGGGAGCGTCCGATACGACTACGCTACAGTTAGCCGTTCCTCCTCTCATTTCAGGTCCGTACGAGGGAAGCCAAGTAACCTCCAAGCCCTCGTGCATTGCCGAATACGCTATAAACTGACCGATACTGAGCGCGCCCTGTCCGCCAAAGCCTGCTGCAATAATTTTCTCTTCCATATCAGTTCTCCTCCTTGGTTATATCCTTAAATACGCCGAGAGGATAATTCTTGACGGATTCATTCTTGACCCATTCCATAGAATCCTTGGGTGAAAGTCCCCAGTTTGTAGGACAGTTACAAAGTATCTCGATCATCGAGAAGCCTTTTTTCTGTATCTGCATATCAAACGCCTTACGGATAGCGCGCTTTGCTGCTCTGACGTGAGCAACGTCATAGAGCGCTACTCTTTCGATATAAGCAGGTCCTTTGAGCTGAGCGAGCATCTCGGATACGTTGATCGGATTACCGTTTAAAAGCGGATCTCTTCCTGCCTGACAGGTGGTAGCTTTCTGACCAATAAGAGTGGTAGG
>JAZQYC010000301.1:0-3137 GCA_045633285.1 Clostridia bacterium
CCCTTGATACCAGACAAACCAAAACGCACCTTACCGTTTTCAACACGGAACTCGTGCATAGAACGGTTAACGTCAGGAGGCAATATCTCGATATTTTTCTCTCTCATATACATTGAGTAGTGAGAAAGTTCCTTGGCATTGGTGATACGGTTATTAAGTATCGAGGTCAAGAACTCTACGGGATAATATCTCTTTAAAAATGCGGTCTGATACGCTAGAACTGCGTAAGCCGCCGCGTGAGACTTATTGAAAGCGTACGATGCAAACGCCGCCATATCGGCGTAGATCTTTTCGGCAACTTCCTCGGGTACGCCTCTTTTGATTGCGCCTTCCGCCTTGCAATTACCCTCCGCGTCGTATACGCCGTGCAGGAATTTCTGCTTCTCTTTCGCCATTTCCTCGTGCTTTTTCTTACTCATCATTCGGCGCACGTTGTCCGCCATACCAAGTGAGTATCCTGCTAAGCTCTGCACGATCTTCATAACCTGCTCCTGATAAACTATACAGCCGTAGGTTACGTCAAGAATGGGAATGAGTAGCTCATGATCGTATACGATAGTTTCAGGATTGTTCTTATTAGAAAGATATTTCGGAATACTGTCCATAGGACCGGGACGATACAAAGATATTCCTGCTATGATCTCCTCAAGCTTGGTGGGGCGGAGCTGTCCCATAAACTTACTCATACCACCGCTTTCAAGCTGGAATACCGCTACGTTATCACCGCTTGCTATCAGCTCGTAGACCTCGGGGTCTTCGTATCCGAGCTTGTGGAAATCTATCTCTACGCCGTAATCCTCCTTAACGTAGTCGATAGCCTTTTTTATATCGGTCAGCGTAATGAGACCAAGAAAGTCCATCTTCAAAAGTCCGAGCTTTTCGATCTCGGTCATATTGAACTGAGTGGTTACGTCCTCGCCTGCTTTAGAAAGAGGCACGTGATCGTTGATAGGATCACGGCAGATAACTACGCCCGCTGCGTGCTTGGAGCAGTTCTTGGGCATACCCTCTACCTTGATAGCCATATCGAGCACCCTTCTTACGGTGGGGTCGTTTTCGTATAAGTCCACGAGCTCCTTGACTATAAGCTGTGGGTCCTGCTTTTCTCCCGACGTTCCGAGAACGTCAGATATATGGAGCTTAGGAGCATTCGGCATAAGCTTGGTGATCTTGTTCATCTCGGCAAACGGAACGCTGTATACTCTACCTACGTCCTTGATAGCAGCCTTTGCCTTCAAACAACCGAACGTTATGATCTGCGAAACCTGACTTGAGCCGTATTTACGAGTAACGTACTCTATTACCTCTCCACGTCTGTCACAGCAAAAGTCTACGTCAAAGTCAGGCATGGAAACTCTTTCCTCGTTCAAAAATCTCTCGAAGAACAAGGAATACCTAAGGGGATCTACGTCCGTTATACCCGTAGCGTAGGCAACTATGCTTCCAACACCCGAGCCACGACCCGGTCCAACGGGTATACCCTGACTCTTTGCGTAGTTTATAAAATCCCAAACGATAAGATAATACTCTACGTAGCCAAGCCTGCTGATAACGCCAAGCTCGTAGTCAGTTCTCTCTCTTATCTCGGGAGTGATCTCGGGGTATCTGCGCTTCAAGCCTGCCTCGGTCAGATCGCAGAAAAACTCATACGGAGTTTGTCCGGTCTCGGGAATATACTTAGGAATGAGGTATTCACCAAACTTGATATTGACGTTGCATTTATCAACTATCTCGAGGGTATTGGAAAGAGCCTCGGGGTATGCGGAAAACAGCTCGTACATCTCGTCGTAGTCCTTGAGATAATACTGATCGCTGTCAAACTTAAAATGCGTGGGATCGTCCATCGTGGACGCCGTCTGCATACAAAGAAGCACCTCGTGCATCTCTGCGTCTTCCTTGTTGATATAGTGAACGTCATTGGTCGCAACTATCTTGACCCCGATCTCCTCGGCTATTCTTATAAGCTCGAGGTTAACGGCGCGCTGTTCGGGAAGCCCTTGATCCTGAAGCTCGATATAAAAATCTCCCTCTGCGAACATGCTTTTAAGCAATTTAGCCTCCTCAAGCGCTCCGTCGTAGTCACGGGCAAGAATCTTTTGAGGAATAGATCCGCCAAGACAAGCGGACAAGCATATAAGACCCTCGGTGTGGTCCTTTAAAAGCTTATAGTCTATTCTCGGCTTGTAATAAAAGCCCTCGGTAAAGGCAAGCGAATCGAGCTTGATGAGATTTTTGTATCCGATATCGTTTTTTGCAAGCAGAACGAGGTGATAGTATTCGCCATTTTTTGCGTTCTTTTTATCGTGCCTATCCTCGGTCGTGTAAAACTCACAACCGATGATAGGCTTGATACCTGCGTCCTTTGCAGCCATTATAAACTGAATAACGCCGTACATAACACCGTGGTCGGTGATAGCTACCGCGCTCATGTTTTTTTCCTTGCACGCCTTGAATATCTTGTTTATCCTCGCCGCGCCGTCAAGTAGACTGTATTCGGTATGAACGTGAAGATGTGCAAACTCTCCCATTACTCGATTTCCTCTGCTGTTGATACTATTTTTCTTAATCTGTGATTGATACAGCTCTTGCTTATACCAAGCGAAAGAGCAAGCGCCTCAAGTCTCTCCTCGGGGTTTTGAAGTCTTGCCTCGGCTACCTCCTTGAGCTTAGAGTCAAGCAGGGCGTATTTTCCGCTTTCCTTGAGCTTTTGAATTGCCGTTATCTGCTTCTGCGCAGCCTCGACGGTCTTGCCGATGTTTCCGACCTCGCAGTTTGATATTCTGTTCTGATTGTTTCTGACCGAGCGATACACCTTAACGCTCTGCACCTCGAGCATAGCAACCGTTGCTCCCATAAAGGCAAGCATATCGCTTATCATTTCGCTGTCCTTGAGATAGACTACGGCAGTCTCCTTACGGTCTGCATATTTGCTCTTGAAGCCAAGCGAGGACAAAAGCTCAACGAAGGACAGAGCAAAGCTATGGCTTGCAAAATCAAACTCAAGCTGATAAGCTCGTCCCTCCTCTTCACCGGGAACGAACACGCTTCCTGCCGACAAAAATACTCCCGTCAGATAGCTTCTTGCATTGCTTTCGCTCTCTTTCACAAAGCTCGGTACGCCCTCGCATAGCTCGACG
>JAZQYC010000302.1:0-3638 GCA_045633285.1 Clostridia bacterium
GCCGACGGTTTATCAGCTTGTTTCAGATAGAGGAGTCAAGCTTCTTGGATACGAGGATGCGACCACTCTTCACGTTGATTATCTCGATCTATCTGCTACATTTCCGAGCGTTAAGTTCGTTGGAATCAGTAGCGTGGTTAGCGCAATGCGCTCTGTAAAATCTGAAAACGAGATTCATATCATAAAAAGAGCTACTCAGATTTGCGACAAGGCTATCACCTCTATTCAAAAGAGCATCAAGCTTGGAGTTACTGAAAGAGATATCAGGAACGAGCTTGAGTATCAGATGAGGTTGCTTGGCGCAGAAGGTCCTGCTTTTGATTCGATAGTGGCGTTTGGCGAGCATACCGCCGTACCTCACGCTCACTGCGGAGATAAGAAGCTCGAGCGTGGAGATTTTATCCTTATAGATTTTGGAGCAAAGGTTGACAGCTATTGCTCCGATGTGACGAGAACGATGTCTTTTGGAGAGCCATCGCCTCAGCTTAAGGCATTATATTCTGCCGTTCAATTTGCTCAAAAGTACACGTTAGAGGGTATTAAGGCAGGATTGACAGGAAGAGAGGTGGATTCTTTTGCAAGAGAATATTTGCGCTCTCGTGGATTAGGTGAGTATTTTACTCACGGATGCGGACACGGATTAGGTTTAGAGATACACGAATATCCAAGTCTTGCCGTTTCGAGCGACGATATGCTCGGGGAGAATATGGTTATCACCTGTGAGCCGGGCGTTTACGTCAAGGGGCTTGGAGGCGTCAGAATAGAAGATACGGTTATCGTTAAGGATAACGGAGTCGAAATACTGAATTCGGTAACAAAAGAATTAATAATATTATAATTGGAGGTCTGTATGGCACAAATTATGGCGGGTGATTTCCGTAAAGGAATTACCTTTGAAATGGATTCGCAGGTTATGATTATCGTGGATTTTCAGCACGTAAAACCCGGTAAAGACGCAGCTTTCGTAAGAGCTAAGGTTAAGAACGTTATCACCGGTGGTGTTATCGAGCGTACTTTCAACCCCTCGGAAAAGTATGATCTTGCTCATATCGAACGTAAAGCAATGGTTTATTCTTATAACGATGGTGAGATGTACTACTTCATGGACGAAGAGACTTATGATCAGATTCCTCTTAACCACGATCAGGTTGAGGATGCTCTTATGTTCGTAAAAGAGGATATGCCCGTTACGATTTCTTTCTACAAGGGAGCACCGTTCTCCGTTGAGCCACCGAACTTTGTTGAGCTTACTATTGCTCATACCGAGCCCGGCGTAAAGGGAAATACTGCTCAGGCAGGAACTAAGCCTGCTACTCTTGAGACGGGATATGTTATTCAAGTTCCTCTCTTTATTAACGAGGGCGAGACCATTAGAGTTGATACTCGTACCGGCGAATATATGTCAAGAGTATAATATACGGACTTTTTTAAGCGTCGCTTATATAGCGACGCTTTTTTTATGTCATAAAAAAGGGTGCTTGTACATATTTTATAACGTGTTAAGAGAAATATTATCAAACAAAATAAACAGAGCGTTATCTTCGATAGATTACGATCGAATAGAGGAACTGCGGTTAACTGCGC
Source organism: Clostridia bacterium (assembly GCA_045633285.1). Taxonomy (GTDB): domain Bacteria; phylum Bacillota; class Clostridia; order Christensenellales; family RUG350; genus RGIG2224. The sequence goes on from JAZQYC010000302.1 coordinate 1,585, forward strand.
AAGCGCCTCTTTTTGCCTCGATAAATGGAAAATTCGTAAGGCTTAATACGATCGTGGATAAAAGCGATCTTGATTACACCATTCATGCAGTTACTAAAAACTCTTTATATGCAGTCAACGATACGATAGTAAAAGGGTATATTTCATACGAGCACGGTATAAGAGTAGGTGTAGCCGGAGAATACGTGTATTCGGGTGGAGCAGTTAAGACTGTTAAAAATATAAATTCTCTGATAATACGTGTTCCTTGTCAGATAAAAAGTGAGCTGGACGAGCTGATTACGTGTGAATTTGAAAAAGGAGTCGTTAAAAATACCCTTATCGTAGGTCCGCCACTTTCGGGTAAGACGACCGTTTTGAGAGAATTAGCAAGACGACTTAGCAAGGACAACTGCTTAAAAATAGCTGTAATTGACGAAAAAAACGAGATAAGCGCAACGGTGAACGGCAAAAGTTGGTTTGACGTCGGATATTCAACCGTTTGCATTGGAGCAAGTAGAGAGGACGGAATAGAGAGCGCTATAAGAAATTTATCGCCTCAAGTCATTATTACGGACGAGATATACGGGGAAATGGATAAAAAATCGATTCAAAGGTGTATCCGTAGCGGTATAAGCGTCATAACGAGCATGCACGGTAGACGTGGTGATGAATTTGAGTTTTGTGGACTATTCAGCTTGGTAATAGGATTATCCTCAGATCCTATAGGACGGGTAGAGTGGAAGATCGAATATGATTAAATTACTTGCGCTTTTTGGGTTATGTATATGCTCGTTATGGGTGGGACTTGGCATAAGGTCAAACCTAAAAAGGAAAAAGGAGCTGACGCAAGAGCTGGTTAGCATTACGGATAAAATCAAAGCAGAGATTACGTTTGCAAAGAGCTTTCTTCCCGATATTATGAAGAAAATCAGCGTTAGCGAAGAAATAAGAGAAATAATTGATAAAAAGGGCGAGAATACTCCGTTTAATGAGGGCGAAACAGAGACTATATCTAGCTTTTTTGACGATCTTGGCTCGTCTGACCTTGACGGTGAGGTGGTTAAGCTTGGCATGGCAAGGAGTAAATTTGCAGATATGGCGGATAAGGCTCGCGCATCTTATGAAAAGAACGGTATGTTAGCAGTTAAGCTTAGTCTTTTGATTGGGGTAATGATAGTTATTCTTTTTGTTTAATATGGATATAAGCGTTTTGTTTAAAATTGCCGGAATTGGCTTAGTTACGGCTATAATCAACGTAATTCTGAAAAAGAGTGATAAGGATGAAATAGCAACGTTCGTAACGATTGCAGGGCTCGTGATCGTAATGCTTATCGTAGTTGATATGCTAGGCGGATTGTTTGATAGCTTAAAAAGCGTATTCAGGCTGTATTGATGGACGTATTCAAGCTGATTGGTATAGGAATTATCGGCTCTTTTGCAGTTTTGCTCCTGAAAAACAGCAAAAGCGAAATGGCGATCTTTGTGGGTATAGCAACGGGGATCATTATGCTTATCTACATTTTGAGCTCTTTGACGGGAGTAGTTGAGATATTTTCGGATATAGTGAATAAGACGGGAATAGAAAACGGACTTTTTTCGGGAGTTTTGAAGGTGATCGGAATAGGATACGTGACGGAATATTCTGCGGGACTGTGTGAGGACGTTGGAAATAAGTCTATTGCATCAAAAATTCTTCTTGGGGGAAAAATTGCAATTTTTATGGTAGCTCTTCCCATTCTTGAAAAGCTTATAGAAATAGTCGTAAATTTAATACCGTGAAAAGAAAATTTTTTTTCATAATCTTAATATGCTTTATCTCGATCTTTACAAGTAACTACGCCTTTGCAGAAGAAGTGACGACGATTGATCTTGAAGAGGAGATACAGTCACAGCTTCACGAGCTTGATCTGTCTGATTTTGATAGATTCGTAAAGAGCGTGGAAGAGGACTTTTTTGACGAGGGATTTGCTGACGTCGTGCAAAAACTCATAAATGGAGAAGAGGCGTATGGCTTTTCTGACGTTATAGATTGGGTCGGCGAAAAAATGCTAAAAGAGGTCGTTTTTTGCATT
>JAZQYC010000303.1:0-4971 GCA_045633285.1 Clostridia bacterium
ACCATCATGCCCGCAGGGCAATTCATGCAGTTAACTGCAATTCACGAAAGCTCTGCTTTCAATTCACGCAACCGCAAGGTTGCAATTCATTGCGTGTTATCCATTTGAGGATAACACGCATATATTTTCTATTTCACGTATGTGGGTATAAGCTCTATATAATCTATCTCGGAAAAGCTCTCCTCTCCTGCAACCGTTTCCATTATCTCGTTGTTGAGCATACGTCTCGTGTAAACGTCTGAGGTCTTGTACATCTCGCTATCGGTGATATCCTCGATGTATCTTTGGTTGATCTCTATCTCGATCTCGTCTACCGTGAACTCCCTGCCCTCTATAACGCCCTCTACGATAGCAGTATAGATCTCGTTGTCCTCAACCAGTTCCTTGAGCTCGCTGAGCGAATCTGCTTTCTTTTCACTCTTATAAGCGGAGGCAAGCGCCTTACAAAGCTCTCCGTTCATAGCGAGAGCAAGACTCTTCGGCTCTATATCCGCAATGATATCCGATCTATTCATGAGAGCAAGCATTGCAATAGCCTCTGTGATAACAGCGGTTTTTTTGGAGCAAAGCGCGCTTTTTAAAAGCTCAGCCTTTTCATTATCCTCAATACCTTCCTTACTCTTTGCAATCATAAGCGACGCAGAGGACTTGACCTCTACTTTATCCGAGCCCAGCGCCGGCTCGAGCATCTTGACTGCTATATCTCTCATTCCAAGAAGAAAATAGAGCGCTCCCGTCAGATACTGTACCTCTTCGTCTATAAACGCTGTGGGAATGCCGTTCAAAATATTAAACGCCTTGTCGATATTATCCACGCTTTGCAAAAGCTTAAACTGCGCTAAGCTAACGAAATATTCCTTACTGTCAAAAACGTCGCTAAAGCCTGACGCTTTTTCAAGATATTTTCCAACTCCCTCAATCTCCTCAAAGGACATCACGCCCTCTGATAGCTCGAGCTCGCTTTGCATAAGATCGACGTATCCTGCTATCAAATTGCTTGCCGTGTACGCGCAAGGCGAATAATAATAGTTGTAACGAAGATAATCAAAAGCTAAAAGCTTATCCTCGCTGGTATTTGAAAGAGCAAGCTGGTTGATCTCGTCAACCGTCGTAGTCTCTCTATCAAAGTCAAATCCTCTATCTCTATATATAGAATTTGATTTAAGCTTATTGAGTCCTCTGGTTATAAAATTCATAGATCGCTCCCTTGTTTTTATGGTGTTATATTACCATATTATGCTCTATCCGTCAAATAAAATCAACCGCCACAAATAGAAAAGACCTGACTGTGTCAGGTCTTAATTGAAGCATTCCTTATTCAGCAACGTAGGGAAGAAGCGCCATCTCTCTTGCACGCTTGATAGCTGATGCAAGTATTCTCTGATGCTTAGCGCAAACTCCACTCATGCGACGGGGAAGGATCTTACCTTTTTCGGTAATGAATCTCTTGAGCTTCTGAACGTCCTTGTAATCAATTTCGTCTATTTTCTCAACGCAGAACGTACAAACCTTTTTCTTAGGCATACGCTTTGCGGGGCGCTTAGCACCCTTTTCTTCTACGATCGACATATTTAACCTCCATTAAAATGGCAAATCCTCTTCTACCGGCTCAAGCGCTCCTACGGGAGCCTTGCTCTCCTTGATCTCCTGAGGCTCAAAGGAATCAATATCCATTGAATCAGAGGAGCGGTTAGATAAGAACTGCACTTCATCAGCAACGATATCCGTTGCGTATCTCTTAACGCCATCGACCTCGTAACTTCTGGTCTGAATAGATCCGCTTACTGCTGCCTTGCTACCCTTTTTGAGATATTTAGCACAGCTCTCTGCCTGACCTCTCCATACTACGATGTTAAGAAAATCGGTCTCGTTAGCACCGTTGGCACTCTTGAATCTACGGCTTACCGCAAGAGAAAACGTACATACGGGAATACCTGTGGACGTATTTCTCAGCTCTGGATCACGAGCAAGATTACCAATCAAAAAAACTTTATTCATAAATTCCTCCTAATCATTAACGGGTGGTTATCATAAATCTGACAACTTCGTCCGTAATGCGCATCTGACGATTCATCTCGGCAGGAACACTCTCCTCTGCCGTGAATGCCATGAGCACGTAGTATCCTTCAGTCGTGTAGTTGATGGGATATGCATACTTTTTGAGACCCCATTTGTCTACAGTATCAACGGTACCATTGAGAGAAGTAACAAGCGTGCTGAACTTTTCAATAACTGATTCCTTGACGTCGTCAGCGGTATCAGCCTTGATGATGTACAAAACCTCGTAGCTTTTCATTGCAGTTCACCTCCTTTTGGACTAAACGGTCTTGCTAAAACAAGACAAGGCATATAAATGCTTGTACATTATATCACGATAGACTTCTTTTTGCAAGGATTTTTGACCATTTATAACGTAAAAAACCCGAATTTTGCAAAAAACTCGGGTTTTTATAGTTTAACTATCTGCCTTCTTGCATTTCCTTAATAGAATTGAGCACAGCGTCAGCAAGATATTCAAGCTGAGACTGACTTAATCCGTAAATGGGAAGATGAGTGTATCTCTTATAGAAGATATCCTCGCAGTTCGGGCATGACTTTGCGATCTCCTCGCTATTGTATCCCATATCCTGAACAGCCTGGAATCTGTACAAAGGACCAAAGTGCGCAATCTCAGTTACTCCCTTTTCCTTAAGCTTAGCCTTGAGCGCCTGAATATTTCCGCCTGCCTTTTCGGGGATAAGCTTCAAAAGATAAAGGTGGAATGTAGGCTCTACGTCCTCGCCAAGATCCTGAGGAATGATAGCGTCACACTCGCCGAAGCGCTTCGAGAGATATTCCGCTGCCTCTCTTCTCGTTCTGATGATCTCGCTATTTCTCTTCATCTGAAGCTCTAAGCCAAGAGCCTGTATTTCGGTCGTGGAGCTGTTTCCTGCAATATACGGGCCGTATTTTCCCTGTATAGCCGTTACGTTATAGAGCCAATCCTTGATAGGACAGGAAAAGTCTAATCCAAAAAAGCGTGAACGCTTCATATCGTTTCCAAAATCCTTGATAGAGGTCGTGAGTATACCGCCCTCGCCAAACGAGGTGATGTTCTTTACCTCGTGGAATGAGTATCCGCCGAAATCTCCTATCGTTCCAACGGGTCTTCCCTTGTAGATAGCTCCGAATGCGTGAGCAGCGTCCTCGAGAACGAGAATATCGTTCTTTCTTGCTATCTCCATTATCTCGTCCATATCGCAGGGATATCCGCCTATATGTACGGGAACGATCATTTTGGTCTTAGAGGTGACCTTACGAGCAACGTCCTTGGGATCCATATTGACGTGATCGTCAACGTCTGCAAAAACGAGCTTAGCGCCTATTGATAGAGGATACGCTATGGTTGCAATAAAGGTGATAGCAGGAACTATAACTTCGTCACCGGGCTTTAAGTTAGCATATTTGTATGCGATCTCAAAGCCTGCCGTTGCGTTAGCAACGAATACGGTTGCAGCGCCTCCCAATATCTTGGACGCCTCCTCTTCCGCCTTTTCTACGTGAGATCCGAGCGACAGCTTGCCTGGAGCTCTTGTGATCTTGGAGAGCTTCTCTATCTGTTCCTTGATCGCGCCCGTGATCTCGTCGTACTCCTTGCCCTCGCCCTGCATCATGAACTTAATAACTTCCATCATATCGTCAGCGTTGTAGTTTTCACCAACTGCGGGCCAGGGAACGTTACAGTCACCCGTGTTGTACCTAAAATCCGTACTCTTTTTCATAATCGTTCTCCTTATAATATTTATTTCACTTACTTTTTAGCCTATGCTTATAAAAGCTTTGCTTCCTAATTTGCCGTCCTCCGCAGTCCACCTCTTCCGTGTGTGGAGCTACGTCGTAGTTATATCTATCCTTAAATCTCAAATTCAGGCAGATAATAGTCGTCGATCTTTTCGTAATATATTTCCTTGACCTCGATATCCTTGATATTCAAAATCGTACAAAAGGGTGAAAAGCCGATATGTCCGCTCGTCAGGTGGTCTCCACCGTACTCTATATACTCTGCAACAAGCTCGTCGTCGATCGTCATAAACAGATGTCCGTCGATCGCCCCACAGGTAAGTCTGACCTCTTTTCCTGGCTCGTATTTGTATGCTCCCGTTATAGATCTGAATGCTAAGCCACCACCCTTTACGTTGCGCTCTAAGCCCGCCTTGTTGTCGTACCAACCGCCTACTCCGCAAACGTAGGAATCTCCAAGATCATTAAGCTCGTTGTCCCAATTAGCGCAAAATACGGCGTTAACGTCACGGGTTGCAGGAAGAACGCTCTTTCCTGTAAACGATATCATTACGGGCTTATCAAATATCTCCTTAGTCCAGAGTATTCCGCCCTTATTACCATTCTCCTTGCCTACGAGACAGCCGTTTTCTACCTTCCATTCACCTGCCTTGATCTCAAACAGATCAAGCCAATTTTCGCCGTTTTTACACGAAAGCAGTGTCTTGCATTTGTCTGCAATTATTCTTTTTCTGATAAGTCTGATATCCTTCATTTTTTCAAATAATTACTCTAACGAACCTCGCATTCTGCATTGTCTAAAAATGCTTTTTTGTCAAAGTCAAACATAACTATTTCTCTTTTTCCGCTGTGATAGGAGTCGAAAGATACTTTAGTTCCGTCGTGATTAAATCTATTGTGAAGATCGCATCTTATATCCGTAGTACAAACGGGCTCGGAGTATATTTTTAATATCTGAGTGCTTCTTTTGGTTTCAAAATCGTACATTACCAAATGTCTCAAATTTCCACCGTCAGGATATCCGTCACCGATAAAGCAAGTTTTGTCGGGAGAATAGAAGCAATGTATATCGTCGTAATCACAAAGTCCGTCGTTGAGCATAGTGCGCTCACCCGTTCTATCGTTCATAAAGTAAATTCCCCAAGTAGGAAGACCAGAGTATATCATAATAGTCTCGTCGTCCCTCCAATG
>JAZQYC010000304.1:0-1867 GCA_045633285.1 Clostridia bacterium
CTCAGGCACGACAAACTTATAGAATTTCGGCGCGTCTTTGAGCGTAACGCCCTCCACGCTGTTCCAATCAACCCTGCAACGCATCATATCTCTCAAAAATACTGATTTTCCGTATTCACTTTCGGATACGTCACCCTGCATAAGTATCTCGTCTCCGTCAAGAAGCAAGGTCTCGATCTGCTCGGGAGCTTTTCCCTTTGGGAAGTATAAAACTTCTATGTTTCCAGTAGGGTCAGTCAGAGTAAATTTGTAATAAGTTTTTCCTGCCTTGGACTGTTTTTTAGAGAAAAAGGAAACCTTTCCGCATATAACTACTCTCGTCTTGTCGCCCTTTACGTTACTGATTCTTTGAGGCTGTTGATTGATCTCGCTTCCAAGCAGTACTCTCACCGTCTCAATACCAACGGTTTTGGGCTTGTAAATCTTCTCGTTATCCTGAGCTAATTCAAGTGAAGAAGCAGTATTCAAGCTCTTATCCTCAGTCAAAACGATCTCAAAATCGTCACAGAAGCTTCCCTCGAGATTATTCTTGACCTCTTCTTCAAACTGAGCTGAAGTCAGATAAGTATAAAGATGAGAGGGCAAAAGTATCTCGATATTATAAGACGGAGTTTGTCCCTCAACGATAAAATTCTTGGCAGTCAGCTCACTTGCCGCTATGCGGTGCTTTTCAGAAAGATAGTTGTATATGGCGTTTCGAACGATATGTACGTCACTATAGGTCTTTTTGACTGAAAAGGTTATATCAAATCCCTCTCCACAGCATCTTTTTAGGACGTCGGATATTTTTTTCTCGCTCGCATTATTATAGTATTTATCGTATTCGTCACAAGGCATTATGAATTCAAACTTGAGCTTTTTGGATCGCAAAAGAAGCTCACAGCCTGCAAGCCTGAATCTCTCGAATCCCTCGCCCATTTCCTCAATGACGTAACTGATTATTCTATCGTTCATTAGTAAACTCTCCACACAAGCGCATAAGCTCGTCCACTATCGTATCGTTGGGTATAGTCTTGATTATTTTTCCTTTTGTAAACAGCACGGACTTATCAAGACCGCCAGCTATTCCAAAATCGCTGTCTCCTGCCTCGCCCAAGCCGTTGACCACACACCCCATAACGGCAATTTTAAGAGGCTTTTTGATCTGAGCAGTTCTTGCTTTTACCTCTTTTACTACCGATTCAAGATCAAGCATACATCTACCGCAGGTCGGACAGGAAACTACCTCGACAAAATTCTTATCTGCGCCTACTGCTCTTAAGAGCTTGCGAGCGACCTCGACCTCATTGACGGGGTCTCCCGTTAGAGAAACTCTGACCGTATCTCCTATTCCGTCAAGAAGCAAGCTTCCCATAGCGGAAACGCTCTTATAAACACCCTCGTCGTCCGAGCCAGCCTCGGTTACTCCTATATGCAAGGGGTAATCACATTTTTTTGAAAGCAATCTATAAGCATCAACCGTAGATTTAGGTGAAGACGCCTTAACTGATATCACGGTGTCGTAGAAACCAGCCTTTTCAAGAAGACTTACGTGTCTCAGTGCGCTTTTTACGAGAGCCTCGGGAGTTCTTCCAAGCTCGTCAAGAATATCCTTTTCAAGTGAACCGCCGTTCACTCCGACACGAATCGGTACACCGTGCGATCTTGCGCAATCAGCTATTACCTTAACGTATTTTTCGTCACCGATACCGTATTCTCTTGTAAGAGCAAGAGCGGCAAGACGCTCACCAACGGGCTCCTTGTTGTTGGGGTGAGCAAAGTCTGATTCCTTTTCGGGTCTGAAGCCCTGATCCATGGAAACTACCATACCTGAATTTTTGATTACGGAAAGACCGTCAAACTGTACGGCTCTCTGCTCGGCAATGCC
>JAZQYC010000305.1:0-5702 GCA_045633285.1 Clostridia bacterium
ATACATATAGTCGATATTTACTCTCTCTGTCATAAGCTGGTTGAGATATACTCGTCTTGCGTCGCTTGATGCTGCGATAAAGTTGATAGAGCTACCTGCTCTCTCCTCTACCTTATCGATAGCCTTTTGCATATCGCTGACGGTGAACGCTCCCGTAAGGTCGTTGGTATAGGGAGTAAGCCAAGAATAATCGGACTTATTGAGTCCATAAAGCTTGCCCTCCTTGCTGAAAATAGCTCCAAGACCGGTAAGCTCCTTGCCGTAAGAATTCTGAACGGTGATGTAGTCGCCTGCCTTCAAGAGGTTGTTCTGACCCGACGCACCGCTAAGAGTTACCACGCACTCGTCACGGTCGATATTGACGATACGTCTGCCGTAGACGGTAGCGTTACCTGCTGAGTATACGTCTACGATCATACCCTCCATAAGGTTTCTGACTGAATCAACCTTGAAAACGTTGGGGTTGGTGTTTTCCGCAAACTCAACTACGGTTGCGAGCTTACCCGTGCCGTCACCGTAAAGCATACGGCCGAAATTGAACTTGCTTGCTCTCAAAAGTCCCTCCATCTCTGCGTTGAGAAGGTTTACGAAAGACCCTGCGCTTGATTCAGACGCTCTTATAGCCTTATCCGAAATAGAGATTTTACCAAAGAGGTTTTTGAGCTCAAGGGTAAATCTCTCGTAGTTATTCGAGCCGGCAGTGGGAAGATTGCCGTCCTCGTCGCCTGCCGAAATACCGCCGTTAAGGCCAAAGGGCACGAGCTTTACGATCTCTTTTCCCCAAACGTCGCTCGAGGTTTTTTCGATAGCGTTATACAAGGGATTAGTAGACGTGTTGAGCTGTTCGCTGACAACTCCAAGATATAATGTTTTTAATGCTTCTTCTGCACTGGTTAAAGTTACCATTTTGTTCTCCTTTTATGATAAATATTTTTCTGCTAGCCTCATAGCCTCGTGTAGAGTCTTGGGCTTTACGGGGGGAGACAAAAATACCTCTCCACCCCTAGTAATGACGCTGGGCGCGCCCTTTTCGATCTCGGACACGTAGTCAGCTATGATCTTTTCCTTGATCTTTGGGCTGACGTATACGTACTTAGTCAAAAATTCGTCGTCTTCTATAAGCTCGTCGGGCGTTTTGTTTTTCATTAGAATACTTACGTATGCTTGCTCGAGCGCATCTTTTCTCGTTGCTAGCTCGTAAGACGCCATAAGAGCCTCGGCTATCTCTCTCGATCGATTTTTTGCCTCGGGATAGGTGGACAAAAAGCTCTTGAGCTTATCGCCCCAATCCTCTCTCTCGTAGATAGCAACGCTCTCGTTTTCTTTCTCGTTTGCGCCCTCGATAGCCTGCTCAAGCTCGAATACTCTTGCCTTTAAGGCTTCGTTTTCTGCCTTAAGGGCGGAAATCTCGTCCGAACTCTGGTTTGGCTGAGCTATCTCTTCGTCTAACTTGTTGATAGTTTCACTTTGTTTCATCGTTTGCCTCCGATATAATGGTGTTTTCTACCGCAAGATATCTGCGGTGCTCTCTTATGTGAGCGGTAAGCTCCTCGCTGGGTGAGCTAAGCACCTCGGCAGTATGCTCTGCAATATGTACGTCGTGATCGTCCGTTTCGGAAACTTTCAATTCTGCGTTTCCTACGCTAAGGTTTTCCCGACGAGCGACCTTGACGTGCATATCGGTAAGATCTCTGGACTGCTCCCACGCTCCAAAGCCCAACAGCTCGAGAGCCTTTGACTTCATTCGCTCGGACATTTTGCCATTCTCGTCAGTGAGCAGTCCTAGCCTCAATAGCTCGAGTACCATAGCTCGTCTTGACGAGGGTGAATCCAAAAGCTCGTTCTCCGTTTCAAATATCAGATCGTCTGAGGAGATGTCAGATGCGCAAAAATGCGCGCACTCAACCTCACCGCACGCTCCCGATACTCTTTTGAGTCTGGGCTTGGTGGCAAACTGTCTGTAAAGTCTCAAAATGATCTGCCCGATAGCCTTTACGGCGCTTCTCAGGCTTTCTGCCGAAACCGAAAGTCTGGTCTCGTCCTGCTTGATGAGCATATCAAGCGCAATACCGCTCGTAGAGCTAGTCGGCGCTTGGGAATACTGCAATACCTCGCTCACACCGCTTATCATGTTAAATTCCTCGAGAAGCTGTTTCTCCTCGTACAAAAAGTCGGTGGGAACTCCCCCTTGCTCGATCATCTTAGGCGGAGTGCTACCCTGCCTGTAAACGAGAATTTTTCCGGGAGACAGACCCTCTTCCTCGAGATTGTCACAGTCCACGGAGCCGTCTTCAACTGCAAGCACACCCATTGCGATACGGTTCATATATTCGTGTTTGCGATTTTTAACGGCGTTGTAGGCTCTCTGAACGGGAATTATTCGTTCAATGACGCTTATCCCGAAAAATGATCCTGCCTGAGATATTGCGGTCTGTCTGACGAAGGGATACCCTCTCGATCCGTCTCTACCGCAAGCATAAGGCAGATCACCGTAATAGAGAAGCTTATCCCCTGCCACGATGATCAGCCTGCCGAATGGATTTTCAGCCGTCGGAGCAACGTATTTTTCAATCACGATAACGTGATCCTCTTTTGCTCCGGCAACCGTTTTGGGAATAGTGGCGGAATATCCAAGCCCACCGAGCACGGTAGCCGTATCCATAGTGAATACGTTGACCGTCTCGCCCTTGACGCTAACGCCCCAGATGTCCTTGACCTCGTCCACGTGATACGCTCTTGCGTGTATGAGCGACCTGCACGAGGATAGATCAGAGGCATTCAGACTGTCGGGGTACATTTCAAAGGGAGGAACGACCGAAACGGTTACGTCACCCTCTTTTATTTCGCCCCTCTTTTTGGAGCGGGCAATTATTCTGCCCTTTCCCACGTCCCAGCTCACCTTATAAAATACCGTTCCGCATACCTCGCTCCATGCGTTTGCCTCTCTCGTAAGAGCGGAAAGATCGCATTCGTCCTCGGTAGCTTGCAGTATTTTGGTGGAAAGAGTAGCCGTAGATACGTCCTGAGCGTCAGACGTAAGCGGTCTAACTCTTACCCTGCCGTGAACTCTGGCAAGCTTGCTTATTCTGGTCTCAACGATAGGAGCAATATGGTTATAAACCTCTCTTTCCTGCCAGAAATACAGCTTGCCCTCGTCCTCAATATCTCCTCTCGGGGATATATCGGCGTATTGATTACCTGCGAGGAAATTCATATTCAGACGCCATTGAAGCTCTAAGCTTCTTCTCTCGTTTCTTCGTCTCTCAAAATCCTCACGGGTAGATCTGACTAAATCATCCAAAAAGGTGCGATTCACTTCTTCACGCTCCTTTTCCCTTTCGTCCCGAGAATATTCGCGGGGCTTTCGGGTACGGATTCCTTTGCAAAAAGGCTATACATCTCCTGCATGCACTCCTTGCACAAATTGATATAGTTGCGAGGGTTTGCGCCCTCCTTGAATACCGAATACTCGGCAAGCGACTTGCAACCACCGACGTCGCATTTGATTCTTCTGGTTTGATGTATAAGCTTCATATTTCTCCTTACTTGCGGTTATTCCGCCAATTCCTTAAGTAGCCTTTGCTTCTCTTTTTCAAGCTCAGAAAGGCTCATTTTTGAATAGACGTCCTCTCCCTTAAAATCCATATACGCCTTAAGGGCGGATAGATCGGGAGCAACGTCCTTTTTTGTGACCTTACGTTTGATAAGACAAAAGCTTCCGTCTACCTCTCCGTATTCCTCTACTACCTCTTCCGCCTTGTATCCGAAAGCCTTTTTTCGGAGGGCGTCGATAGAAAGCTCCTTATCGTCCCGTTGGTCTTCGTTCTTTTTCATTTTCCCTCCAAAGGAGGATCAAAGTCTGCGATTCAGCCGACGTGCAAGCCTCTTCTTGTCCTTTGCGATAATCGATTCGGTCTTAGGCTTTCGCAAAGGGGGATTCGGCTTGGTCATAACGTAATATCTAAGCTCGTCCAAGGCGTGATCATCGGCTTTTTTGGGTCTGTCACCCTCACCGTACCGATACCCCTTGATCTCTCTGATGAGATTAGTGCAGTTTTTGAATATGCATATCCTCGGCGGTCTCTGCTTGAATAGGCTCTTGAGCCTTGAAATACCACTCCAAAGATCCTTGTTTACTGAGGTATTAACTATGATGTCTCTTTCGTAAAACAGCTCGGCTACGCTCTTTGGCGAGGCAAGAGTTTTTTGCTCTGCCGCGCTATCAATGAGGGCGTGAAGCCTACCCTTTTCGTCCGTTCTCCAACCGAGCGATCTTGCGATCTCCTTTATTTTGTCTGCGTGATAGTCTATATCCCTTTCCGCCTCGTAGTGCTCTGCCACGACGTATATCGCACCATCGTAGTCGACCGCGTAAAAATGTGCGGATAACGGATTTTTAAGCCCCGGGTCTATGGATATCGTATCCTGCCAATCGTACGGAACGTTAAACGGCTCGACTACGTGGATCTCGGGATCAAATTCAGGATACACGAGACCGCTTGACGCGGAAAACTTACCGCTTTTTCTCGTTTGAAGCTCCTCATCGCTGAGCATAGCCTCAAGCCTTGCCGTTTCCTTTGGATTAAGATAGGGATTATCCGACCAATCCATCACGGTATACCACACGTCGGGATTATCCGACATATATATCTCGTCGTACACCCAGGTAAGTCCCTTGAGCGGTGTCATCGTGCACCATACGTCACCCTCTCTATCCAGAACTCGCATTACGCATTCCTTGTAAACGTCCTCGTCAGGCTCTTCGTCAAACCAAACGAAATCAAGACTTGCGCCCTGAAACTTCTCCCTTCCCTGATCAAGGCTCTTAAAGCCTATCCTGCTCAGTCCGCCAAAGACGTTTTTGACGACTATATGGTCGATTATACCGTTCTCCGGAACGCCCTTTCTGCCTGACGCCATCACGATATCTTCGATCCAATCTTTAGGAAGATATGACAGCACCTTGCTTTGGGCGACCTCTCTTTGCACCTCGTAGGACACCGAAACTATCCAACCGCAGACGCTTTCCCTATTCTTTATATAAGGGTGTATGCCTCGAGCGCGCCAGACTGCCTCGACTGCTCCGCATTCGGTCTTTCCCGAGCGGTTTCCTCCGAACACGAATCTCACCTTTTTTTGACATTTGTGAAACTCTATCTGCTTTTTGTGAACCTTTTTTTTGTTGTACGAAAAAAGCTTTTTTTCCTCTCTGCGTGACTTGATCTCCCTCTCGATCTCCAAAATGCGACAGATTAACTCTTTTTTACTCATATATAAGTCCTTCAATTTTTCCGTTTTGCTTTACATTGGGGCTCGTTTCGTTTATAATAAAATGCGAGGTGTGTTTTATGAAGAAAGCGTTTGCACTTTTGGCTTTTATAGTTATCCTCTTTTGCTCGGTATGCCCCGTAGCGTACGGCGAAAGCAAGGACGAATATCTCAGCGTATCCAAGGACGGTATGCATTTTTTGCTGTCATACGGCAAGCACGATACTCTTTTTGAGCTCAAAAAAGGCGTATACGTCAAGTTTCTTGCAAACGCAGGCGAATATTATAAGGTTGAATACTACGGCGAAACGGGCTACGTAAAAGCCTCAGATTTTGCCTCGGACACCACCAAATATTCCTCGCTTTCCCAATACTACCACAACGAGATCACTATCCACCTTACGGAAGAGGCGGTATCAAGCGGTAACGATTTT
>JAZQYC010000306.1:0-5019 GCA_045633285.1 Clostridia bacterium
CTTCATACAAGCCTTACAGCCGATACAATTTTCAATAATAGCAACGGGCTTTTTGCCTTTTTTGAGAAGCTCACAGGGCTTTTGAGCAATGATTACGGATACCTCGGGAGCAGAAAGTTCGTCTTTTATGACTTTTTCGAGATTTGCTATATCGTAAGAATCAACGACCTTTACTCTCTTGACTCCGCACGCCTTGCAAAGCTCAACGAGATTCAAAACCTCAGTCTCCTCTCCCTGCAAGGTCTTTCCCGTTGCAGGATGCTCCTGATGACCGGTCATACCTGTCGTGCTGTTATCAAGGATCATTACGGTATTTTTGCCTTTATTATAAACGCTGTTGATAAGTCCCGTGATTCCGCTATGTATAAAGGTAGAGTCACCAATGACTGCAACGGTATTTTTTGCATAATCTTCGTCGGCAAGAGCAAAACCGTGCGACATTCCTACGCTTGCACCCATACAAAGAACGGTGTCAACCGCAGAAAGAGGCGCGCTTGCACCAAGGGTATAACAGCCTATATCACCAGTTACCTTGCATTTGAGCTTATTGAGAACGTAAAATACTCCTCTATGCGGACAGCCTGCGCATAAAACGGGAGGTCTGACGGGAGCGTTCTCAGCTTGAGGTATCTGCTCCTTGAAATAACAAGACTTTATAACCTCGGGAGTGATCTCTCCCTGAAGAGAAAAGATATTCTTTCCCTCGCAGGCAATTCCGTTTGCCTTGAGCTGATTTTCAAAGAAGGGCTCAAGCTCTTCAACTACGAGAAGCTTATCGACCTTTTTGGAAAACTCTCTGATAGACTCAATATCAAGAGGATAAACGAGACCAACCTTGAATACCGATGCATCAGGCATACACTCCTTGACGTACTGATATACTGCTCCTGCGCAAATAACGCCGAGCTTAGTGTCCGCCATCTCTATTCTATTGACGCCAAGATTCTTAATGTCAGACTTAAGCTCTATCTCGCGGTTTTCAACGACGACGTGTCTTAACTTAGCGTTTGCAGGCATCATACAATACTTGCGCATATCCTTCACGTATGGACGATTCTCAATTTCTTCTCTATCCAAGCAGTCAACCACGCTCTGAGAATGAGCGATTCTCGTAGTGGTACGCAAAAGCACGGGGGTATCGTATTTTTCAGACAGCTCATATCCAATCTTGACGAAATTTTTTGCTTCCTCACTATCAGAGGGCTCAAGCATAGGAACGTGCGAGCTTCTTGCATAAAATCTACTGTCTTGCTCGTTTTGCGACGAATGCATTCCAGGATCGTCTGCAACGACTATAACTAGTCCTGCGTTAATTCCGGTGTAAGCTGCGGTAAACAAAGGGTCAGCGGCTACGTTTAGACCTACGTGCTTCATACATGCCATAGATCTTGCTCCTGCAACGCTTGCTCCATATGCAACCTCAAGAGCAACCTTTTCGTTAGGCGCCCATTCAGCGTATAAGCCGTCGTATTTAGCAGCGTTTTCAGCTATTTCGGTGCTTGGCGTTCCAGGGTATGCAGAAAGAACCTTGACTCCTGCCTCGTATGCGCCTTGAGCTATAGCCTGATTAGTAAGCATCAATTTTTTCATATAGCACTCCAAAATATTATATAATATAAAATATATTAACATAAATACAGGCTAATTGCAATTATTTTTGAAAACAAAACGCTCGAAGAGACAACTTTAATGATAAATTTTGAAAATTTTAAAACTTTATCAAAAATTACCCCAAAAAACCTTGACAGTTTCAAAACTTTTTCTTATAATATTCGGGTAGTTTGCTGATATGGCTCAGTCGGTAGAGCACATCCTTGGTAAGGATGAGGTCACCGGTTCAAATCCGGTTATCAGCTCCACTATGAAAAAGACCTTACTCGATAGTAAGGTCTTTTTGATTTTGTGTTGATTTTCTTTATCTTAATTTTTGACAGAATTTGTCTATTCTTTCAATAGCCTGCAAGATCTTGTCCTTTTCCGCAGTATAGCTCACTCTCATAAATCCCTCACCGCACGCGCCGAACGCGCTACCCGGAGTACATACGACCTTAGCCTCGTCAAGAAGCATATTGCAAAAGGTCGTGCTCGTCATTCCAAACGAAGATATATCGGGGAACAGATAAAACGCTCCCTTAGGGTTATTGGTTTTTATTCCCGAAAGAGACTTAAAGCCGTCCATTATTATCTTTCTGCGCTCGGCAAAAGATAATCTTACCTCTTCTGCAAGCTCGGGATGAGCTAAAGCGTAGGTTGCGCCCCATTGAGCGGAGGTATTTATACAGGAATTGAAATATTCTTGTACCTTGACCATTTTTTCAACTATTCCTCTCGGTCCGCCAAGATAGCCTATTCTCCACCCCGTCATCGCATATCCTTTGGAAAATGATCCTACGACTATAGTTCGCTCCTTCATTCCGGGGAAATTTGCTATTGAGCATTTCTCGGCATCATCATATATAAGCGATCCATATACCTCGTCGGAAACTACGAGAAGATCAAGCTCACACGCAAGCCTTGCGATCTCCTCAAGCTTATTTTTGGGGATAACCTCGCCCGTGGGATTATTGGGAGAATTGATTATGAGCATCTTGGTCTTGCCCTTGACGTATTTTTTGCGAATATCCTCTACCTGCATGCAAAAACCGCTCTCAAACGTGGTTGGAACGGGAACGGCTATTCCTCCACAAAACTCCACGGTCTGCTTGAAATTAAGATACTGTGGATCTTGAATAAGCACCTCGTCACCAGGAGTTAGCAAGCATTGCATAATTAGCGCGAAAGCTCCCATACCTCCGTTAGTTACCATGATCTCTGTATCAGGATCGAAAAAATCACGCGCAATAAAGCCGTTTTTTGATAGAGCCTTACGAAGCTCGTATACGCCTGCGTTTGGAGCGTAATGGGTCTTTCCACTCATTAGAGCGCTTGCACACGCCTCGCAGATCATCTTGCTTGTGTCCTGATTTGGCTCACCTATTCCCATGCTGATAACGTCTTCCATTTTGGACGCTTTATCAAACATCTCTCTGATTGCACCAAGGCTAATGGAGCGCGCTTTATCGTTTAATCTTTCTTCACCAATCATAATTTCACCTCAAAATATGATATTTTGATATTAGCACGAATTTTAAGTGCAATCAAGCTATGCTTGGTCGCAGAATTTAAGTAAAATTCAATTTGAATTAAATATTTAATCCGACTAATAAAAAACAAAAATTTTAAGTTAAATATTTTAAGTAAAAATACTTTTAAGTTTATTTTTAATCAATCTATTATATTTTATTGACTATTTTTTACTAAAATGATAAAATTCATTTAAAATATTTTTGAGGTTAAAAAATGGACGAATTAGATCTTCAAATATTGAAAATACTCCAAGAAAACGCTGATATTACAGCTACGGAGATAAAGAGGAAAATCAACCTTTCTATACCTGCTATCAATAAGCGTATATTGAAGCTTAAAGAGAGCGGTGTTATTAAAAATTTTACTATAATTACGGACGGAAAACACGTTGGTAAGCCGATTATTGCATACGTATTCGTAGTATTGCAGTCGAGCGCATATATGGATAATCTGCTTGAATATGCAAATTCCGAGGACGATATTCTAGAATGCTCAGCTGTTACCGGTGAGTACGATTGCTTGCTCAAGGTTTGCGCGGAAAGCATTGAAAGGCTTGACGAAATGCTCACCTATTTAAAAAAGAGCAAAGGTATTGCAAAAAGCAACACCATGCTCTCTTTGACAAATTACAAGTACACGACTACTATTCTTCCAAATATCAGTAGATCTTAGTCTAAGCGCATCAATCTCAGCACGTTCTCCATAGTCGTGGCAAGATTAGTCTCACTCTTAGCTTTAGCAACGGAAAAGTCCTCGGGAAGTCTATTGATCGTAAAGACGGAATTTATTCCCATATCATATATAGCCGATAGATCTCCCTCTGCTCCACCAACTATAACGATTACGGGTAGATTGTGTTTCTTTGCGCGTTTTGCAATACCCGAAATTACTTTTCCACGAACACTCTGTGAGTCTATCTTACCCTCTCCAGTAAATATCACCGTATCTTTATTGACTACCTGGTCAAAATCAACGAGATCAAGCACTGTCTCAATTCCCATTTTTAGCTCAGCACCAAAAAATGCTACTAAACCGCTCGCCATAGCGCCTGCCGCTCCTCCTCCAGGAAGATTGGTAAGGTCGATGCCGAGCTTATTTTTTATAACGCTACAAATATGCTTCACACCCTCGTCAAGATCAATAATATCCTGATCACTTGCGCCCTTTTGACGAGCAAAAACGTAGGACGCACCCTCTTTTCCATAAGGTGGATTATCAACGTCGCACATGACGGTAAATTTGACTTTCTTTACGACATCAGGAACTCCCGAAACATCTACGTCATCGACAAGAGAAAGCGTCCCACCAACCGGAATAAAGCACTTTTTGTCCTTATCCAAAAATTTCACTCCAAGAGCTGATGCAAATCCTGCACCAAGATCATTCGTGCAAGACCCACCTAAAGCAAGAACGATCTCCTTCACTCCGTTATTGATTGCATTTAAAGCCAATTCACCTACGCCGTAGGTCGTAGTTTTTTTGGGGTCTTTTTTCCCTTCAACTAGAGGAAGACCTGCGCAAGACGCCATTTCGATCACGACACGACTATCAGACAGCTTACCATAAAAAGAAGTGATTTTTTCAAAATAAGCACCACTACAAGAAGCGTAAATCTTTTCTCCGCTAAGCGCAGTCAAAAAAGCATCAACGCTACCCTCTCCACCGTCAGCAACAGGCAAAGATTTGACTAGTGACTCAGGATATATCTTACGTATACTCTCCTCCATTATTTTGCAAACGGTAAGAGAAGACATCGTACCCTTAAACGAATCAGGCATTAACAAAAAATTCTTCATAACGTTTTCCTTCGTCAATAATTTATTTTATCGCTTCAAACGCTTCTATCCACGCGTCTGCAATTATCTTGTGTCCAGCAGTGGTAAGTCGGAGGCC
>JAZQYC010000307.1:0-5178 GCA_045633285.1 Clostridia bacterium
ACTCTGCCTGAGCCTTTTTGAGTACTTCCTCGGGGAGCATTGAAGGACCTGCTGAAAAGTTGTAAACTCTCATATTATATAAACTCCTTTTGAGATTGATTGCTTTCATAGTATTATACACCAATTTCACGATCAACGCAACAATTTTGGTTTGCTTTTTTCACATTCTGAGAGCTAAAATACATATTATACACAAAAAGGAGAACGAAATGAGTTGGTTTAATAACTGTTGTAATAATAACGAATCACGATCGGCTCGAAACGGCTGTTGTCCTCGCTGTGGAAACAGATCGAATAACTGCTGTTGCCGTAATATACTAAGGGTTTTTCCCACCACGGTAACCACGAGCGGAGCAACCGGTCCACAAGGTCCGATCGGTCCGCAAGGTCCTATTGGTCCTCAAGGTCCTATCGGTCCACAAGGTCCTATTGGTCCTACGGGTGCTACGGGCGCTATAGGGGCTACCGGACCTCAGGGCGTTCAGGGCTTGCAGGGCGTTCAGGGTATTCCAGGCGTAACGGGTGCAACGGGCGCAACGGGTGCTACGGGTGCTACGGGCGCAACGGGCGCAACGGGTGCTACGGGAGCCACAGGCGCGACTGGTCCTCAGGGAATCCAAGGCGTACAGGGTGAGATAGGTCCTATCGGTCCTCAGGGTATTCAGGGCGAAGTTGGTCCTATCGGTCCTACGGGAGCTACTGGAGCTACAGGTGCGACTGGTCCTCAGGGTATTCAGGGCATACAGGGCGAGATTGGTCCTACAGGTCCTACAGGTCCTACAGGTCCTACGGGTGCAACGGGTGCTACAGGCGCTACGGGTGCAAGTGGCGTAGCTGAGGCTTTGCTAGTTGCAAACAGTCCAGAGCAGACCGCTCCGGCAGGGGACGTTCTTGATCTTGGAGCAAGCGTTAGCTCGGTGGGATCTTCCATTACCTTTACCCCACCATCGCCTATCACGCTGGGTCCTGGCACTTATCTTATAAGCGCGGATACCTTGGTTTCAAACACCTCGACTGCTGGTCTTGCCGGATTATCAATCGCGGTAGACTCTGCCGAAGTGCCGACGGCGTCTAAATATATTGAGTCAGCCGCTACCCCGACGAACGTCAGCGTTCAGCATCTTCTGACCGTGGCGGACGGAGCTACGGCTACGGTTTCGCTCGTAAACGGATCACCCGTTTCTAACGATTACGAAGATCTATCACTTTCCGTAGTGAAGATCGGATAAATATGCGTGATGCGCCAGCATCAATTCATCTAAAAAATAAAGAGCAAGACTATAAGGAATTTTCCTCGTACTCTTGCTCTTTCTGTTTGTAATAAGTGTTTTGTTATTTTACAAATACTATTCCGTTAAGAAATCTTAGACACATCCACCCTTGAAAGATAGCTATATCCCCACACCGTGAGAGCCGTTACAACTAAAAGAAGGGCGAGCACGGCGAGCTCTCCTACTGCTACCCCAAGTCCGATAAAGATAAATCCTATCGCAAAGGATATAAGCATCGTGAAAAGTACTGCCTTTCCTCTCTTGACAGGATAGGTCTCATCCGCCCATTCAAGCGAGGGGAATTTGACGTTCATCAAAAGTCCAAGCTCGGGCACTCCGACTGCAAATATTAAAGGCGCGGGTATGGATATCCAAAGAGGCACGGTAGAGGTGATATCGGAAATAGCGCAGGCTATCGCCATAACTATACCCGTCGGGATAGAGAAGGTCAAGCCCAAAGCAAGTTTTGCCCCAAGCACTTCGCTTGAGCTGACGGGAAGCGTTTTGAGCGTATCAAAGCTTCTGCCCTCTATACCGATGCTTGCCGTCGTTGTCGAGCTCATATTAGCAAATATCGAGAGCGCTCCGACGAAAATTATTCCTATATCCTCTATCGGAAGAACGATCTCCACTTCCTGAACGAGCAAAAGCACGCTACCGAAAATTACTATAACGTAGCCGATTATCGAATTGGTTAGATACGTCGTGGAGGAAAGTAGCTTTTTCCATTCCTTTTTATAAAGAGCTATAAAAGGCGAGCTTGCCTTGACTCGAGATATCTCTACCTTTCTATGCTTCGAGACCGCTGAGCCGAGAGCTAGGGCTACTCTTTGGTAAACCTTAGCAAAAACCATTACGAAGCCTACGGCAACAACTACGGAGAGTCCCACGAAAAGAATATAAAGTCCTGCGTCATTTCCAAGTATTCCCTGACTTACCCAAAAGGCAGGCGGATATATACCAGATACCGTTCTTGCAAGATCCTCTATTGCCAAGATCATTTGACTATCGTCTAATTCGTTTGGCAAAAGGGTAGGAACGAGATAGAGCAAAACCACGAGCAAGCATAGAGCTATCGAGCTGATGAGCTTTGCTTTTTTGAGTCTGCAACTAAGAGCGTACACTCCTGCACCCAAAAAGCACGAGAGCGCAATAGGCAAAACGGGAACGAGAAGAGCAGACAGCACCATCATCGGATAGTACAAAAAGCTTTCTGCCTGAAATACCGAAACGCCCACCGCTCCCGATAAAAACACGAGAAGTGATATACCTGCGTCAGTTATATACATTCCGATAAGCTTAGCCGTGATTATCGAGCTTTTTTTGATAGGAAGGTGAGCCAAGCTCTCGTAATACTTATAGTCGAATATATCCGATCCTGCCTTGAACAAGGTAAATACGAATATTATCAGCGAGGTCACCAAAGTTAGAAATACGGGCATGAGCTTAGCAAGACCTACCGATGCTATGAAGTATGACAAAAATCCTACGTAAAAGCAAGCGTACACTCCAACGAATGCAAACATCAAAAGCATCGCTATTGCCGATTTTCTCTTTTCTTTTTGGTGCTTTGCCTCGTTTATGCCAAGAAAATTACAAAATCTCAGCCTCAGCAAAAGTCCGATTTCCTTAATCATCGTCCACCGTCTCCATGAATACGCTTTCAAGCGATCTATTTTCGGTAAGCTCAGCGGTACTACCTGAGACGACTATTTCGCCGTCCTTGATAACCGCTACCTTGTTGCAAAGCTTCTCCGCCGTATCAAGAACGTGAGTAGAGAAAAATATCGCTCCACCGCCCCTCACGAATTCTTTCATTATCTCCTTGACGTCGTGCGCAGCCTTTGGGTCAAGTCCGACGAAGGGCTCGTCAAGCACCATGAGCTTAGGCTTATGCACGAGAGCGGATAAAAGCACGAGCTTCTGCTTCATTCCGTGAGAATAGGTTGATATTAAATTTCCAAGAACGTCGTTTATACCAAAGATCACGGAGTATTTTTCGATAAGCTCTGTTCTCTCATTTTTCTCCGTTCCGAAAATATCCGCTATGAAATTGAGATACTGCAAGCCCGTCAGATATTCGTATACGTCAGGGTTGTCGGGAACGTAGGCTATATCCCTTTTGACCGCAACGGGATCGCTCTTGACCGATCTACCAGAGAGGAGTATTTCGCCCTCTTCAAAATCAATTATACCCACTATGCACTTGAGCGTAGTGGTCTTTCCTGCTCCGTTATGACCGATAAAGCCGAATATGTCCCCAGCTTCAATCTCAAGAGAGAGGTTGTTGACTGCTCTTTTTCCACCCTTGTAGGTTTTTGATAAATTTCTGATAGAAAGCATACTTTTCTCCTATGACTTTTTGTGATTTTTGAAATAATCCCTCGTTTCCTTGACTACCACGCCAGAAAGGGCAAGGATCGCCACGATATTCGGGAACGCCATGAAGCTATTGATAACGTCTGCCATATTCCATACGAGAGATACCGTGAGGTACGGTCCTACGAATATGAGCACGATATGCACGATTCTGAACGCCTTGGACCACTTCTTGCTTCCCTTAGTGATATAAGATATACATCTGTCACCGTAATAATTCCAACCAAGAATAGTCGTGAACGCAAATACGATCAAGCACACCGAAAGTATACCCCTGACGAGTTCTGAGGGCAAGAAATATATTGCCGAGGAAAAAGCCTCCGCCGTGACGTTGAATCCCTCTAAGCCCATATTCCACGCGCCTGAAATAACTACGGTAAGACCGGTAAGCGTACAAATTATTATCGTATCGAAAAATACTCCCGTCATTCCAACTAAGCCCTGACGGACTGCGCTTTTGGTTCTTGCGGCGGCTGCTGCGATCGGAGCAGAGCCAAGACCTGCCTCGTTTGAAAAGATACCTCTTGCCACACCCTTTTGCATAGCAACGATAAACGAGCCTACCGCGCCACCCGTGACCGCCTGAGGATTAAACGCTCCTACTACGATCTGCCTAAAAGCCTCGGGAATGACCGAGAGGTTTGCTCCAAGCACGAACAAGCAAAGAACCACGTAGAGTATCGCCATAAACGGAACGAGCACCTCGCTGACCTTTGCAATGCTTTTGAGTCCTCCAAGAAGAACGATTGCAATTATCATTCCAAGCACGAAACCGCCTATAATAACCGTCCAAGTGATCTCGGTTTCGCCTATCATAAACGCTACGCTCGAGGGAATCATAACGTTAAGCGCCGAGCTCATGCTGTTTATCTGCGAAAACGATCCCGTTCCCATCAAACAGCAAAGCACTCCGCACACGGCAAAAAAAGTTGCCATCCATTTCCATTTTTTGCCCATTCCGTCTTCTATATAGAGAAACGGTCCGCCTACGAACGATCCGTCCGCGCTCTGACGGCGGTATTTAACTGCAAGTAAGCACTCAGCGTACTTGGTCGCCATACCCAAAACGGCGGCTATTAGCATCCAGAACAGCGCTCCAGGTCCACCTGCGCAAACTGCGGTAGCAACGCCCACGATATTACCCGTGCCGACCGTTGCAGAAAGAGCGGTACAAAAAGCCCCGAAGCTACTTACGTCACCCTCCGAGCCCTCTTCTTCTGAGAATATATTTTTGAGCCCCTTTCCGAGATGAGAAACCTGTCCTGCTCGAAATTTGATCGTCATAAATATACCGACTACGAATATCGCAACGGTAAGAACGAGGGTCACGTTGTCTCCAATAAATGCTACTATGCTTTCAAGTAATTCCATGTTTTTGTCTCCTTATTGTATAGATTTTAACGATTTTTTCTCCAAAAATCAAGCATATACACGCTAATTTTGCATTTTCTGCCCATCTTTGCTCTTCAAAATATTGTCTTATTGTGTCAAAGCGGAATCTAAGGGACTGTTTCGTGCTAAAATTTTT
>JAZQYC010000308.1:0-2221 GCA_045633285.1 Clostridia bacterium
GGCGCTATTCCCGTTTGCGGTGGTATACTTCTTGATACCAAGAGAATGAATAAGATATACGAGGTCAATACCGATAGCATGTACATAGAGTGTGGCGCAGGCGCTATCTATAAGCATATCGAATGGGCTGCTAACGAAAAGGGCTTTGCTACCATGCATTATCCCTCTTCTCTTACCTGTTCGACGGTAGGCGGATTTCTTGCTCACCGCGGTATCGG
Organism: Clostridia bacterium; assembly: GCA_045633285.1. Classification (GTDB taxonomy): domain Bacteria; phylum Bacillota; class Clostridia; order Christensenellales; family RUG350; genus RGIG2224. The sequence continues at coordinate 219 of JAZQYC010000308.1, forward strand.
CGTAGTTTCTACCAAATACGGCAAGATCGACGATATGGTGCTCCAGATGGAGGTCGTTCTTCCTAACGGTGACATTATCAACACGAGTAGCGCGCCCAAGCACGCTGCTGGACCTGACCTTAATCAGATATTTATCGGATCAGAGGGCACGCTCGGCGTAATAACCAAGGCTCAGATACGTATTTACGAACAGCCCGAGGAGAGAAGATTCAGAGGATTTCTCTTCAAGGATATGTCGTCTGCGTTCAAGGCAAGCCGTGAGGTATTACAGAAGTTCAAGCCCTCGGTTATGAGACTTTACGACGAGGCGGAGACTGCAAGCCTTATCAAAAAGATCGTTGGTGTTGCTAAGCCCGGCGCGTTTATGAATATCGCTTACGAGGGAGTCAAGGAGCTCGTTGAGGTAGAGGAGAAGATACTTCTCGATATATTCAATAAGTACGGAGCAGAGGATCTCGGTAGCGAGTACGGAGAGAAATGGTGGAAAGAAAAGATCACCTTCTTCTATCCCGGTCATATGATGGATCTTCCTCAGATGTTCGGAACGATGGACACGATCGCTCCCTACGATAAGATCGAAAAGATCTATTGGGCTATGAAAGAGGCCGTTGAGACTAATTTCCCTCAGGCTAAGTTTATCGCGCACTTCTCGCATTGGTACGAATGGGGTTGCATGATCTACGACCGCTTCATTATCGACGAAAAGGACGTACCCAAAGATCCCGTAGAGGCTATGAGACTTCACAACGCTATGTGGAATCTCGGTGTAAGAACTGCTATTGCAAACGGTGGCGTCGTTAACGATCACCACGGCGTAGGTATTAAGCTTGGCAGACTTATGAAAGAGCAGTACGGTCCTGCAATGCAGGTATTCGAGGGCATCAAAAAGGCGCTCGATCCTAACGGAATTATGAATCCCTTTAAGCTTGGTTTATAATAGGAGGGCAAAAGAATGAATATTACGGATAAAGCAAAAAAGATAGCAGACAGTTGTAGATTTTGTTGGATGTGCAGACATATTTGCCCTATCGGAAACGCTACGGGACTTGAGAGAAATACCGCAAGAGCGCGTGCTCTCGGAGTTTCCTTAGTGGTCCGTGGAGCAACCGAGCTCAAGGAGATCTCAGAAAACATTTACGAATGCACCCTTTGTGGCGCTTGTACCAATAACTGTATGACGGGTTGGGATCCCAAGGTATTCGTACAGGAGGTCAAGACCGATATCGTTTTAAACGGTGAAGCTCCCTCGTATATCACCGCTCTTCTTGAGAAGTATCAAGAGTGCGGAAACGTTTACGGAGTAGAGGCTTGCAAATGCCTTGATGAGCTTTATAACACTAATAGCGATACCTTGTTCTTTGCAGGTCAGGACGCTTACCTGAAATCGCCCGAGAGCGTAAAAAATGCTATAGCTCTTCTCAAAAAAGCAAACGTTAATCCCAGCTTCACCAAGGAGCAGGATAGTGGAGCGGCTCTGTGGTTTTTGACAGGCAAGACCCAAGAAACTCAGGACGTTGCTAAAAAGTGCGCGGAAGCCTTGAACGGATATAAGACCGTTGTCGTTTACGACCCCGTAGACCTCAAGCTTATGCTTCATGAGTACAAGGAGTGGGGCATTGAGATCAAGGCTAAGCTCGTAGGCTTTAACGAATACTTGCTTTCTCTTATAGAAAGTGGTAACCTTAATGTTAAGAAATCTGCAAGTGAATATTCCTTGCAGGATAATTACGCATACGCAAGAGAGCTTGACGACTGTTCGACGGGCAGAAAGCTCATTGAAAAGGTTGGCGTAGTCAAGGATATGCTTCTTATCGGAAAGGAGGCAAACCTTGCAGGTCAGCTCATTATGGCAGAATATATGCCTGCTGTTATGACGCAGGTAGCAAACGACAGATGGTTTAACGCAAAGAATATGGATTGCAAGACCGTCGTTACTGAGAATCCTGCCGAATACGTTGCGCTCAAGGCTACTCAGCCTGAGGGATACCGCGTAATTTCGGTAG
>JAZQYC010000309.1:0-2193 GCA_045633285.1 Clostridia bacterium
TATGGTTGTTGATGCAAACATCATTATCTTTGAAAGAATGCGTGACGAATACATGGCTAATCCCTTGAAATCGCTTGATGGAACGATTTTCCCTCAGGGCTTTAGAAAGTCATATGCTGCTATCATCGACTCAAACGTAACCACTCTTCTTGGAGCAATAATTCTTTGGGTAGTTGGTACGGGCGCTATCGTTGGATTTGCTATGACGCTCGTTATCGGTGTTGCGCTTTCGTTCATTACCGCTATATTCATAACGAAGGGACTTTTGAATCTATTCTTGCCTTTTGACAAAACTAACGCAAGAGCTTATGGACTTACGACAAGGGAGGGCGCTATCAATGAGTAAATTTTCAATGTATAACGCAGTCAAAAACTTTGACTTTGTCGGCAAGCGTAATATTTGGTATATCATTCCTACGGCTATCGTAGTTATCGGTCTTATCGTAATGCTTATCTTTGGTATGAACGTTGGTATCGATTTCGAGGGTGGCGCAATTACGAGTATTTCCTTTGGAAAGGAGCTTACTCAAGCAGAGTACGATAGCAACCTTGCTGATATCAAAAGTATAGTTGAAGCTAACGGACTTACCGTATCGTATACTCAAAAGTCTAACGACGAGCTTGGTACTGTAATAGTCGTTCGTTACACCAACATAGGTGACGAGGACGTGATGAACGAGAAAAATGAGGCAGTTAAGGCAGGACTGATTGCAAAATATCAGGATCTATACGACGAGAGCTCTGAGAATATCACTATGGAAGCTATCGGTAGCACGGCAAGCAAGGATCTTGTACTGAGATCGTTTATCTCTATTCTAGCTGCATCTATCGTAATGCTTATCTATATCGGATTCAGATTTGATTGGCTTTCTGGCTTGTCGGCAGTAGTAACTCTTATTTTGAACGTTTTGATTATGATCGCTCTTACTACGATCTTCCAGATTCAGATCAATACCTCGTTCATTGCCGCTATCATTACGATTATAGGTTATTCAATCAATGCAACTATAGTTATCTTTGATAGAATAAGAGAGAATAAGAAAAAGTTTGATCAGCTTGGTAATAGCTCAGCAAAAGATATTGCAAATACGTCAATCAGAGAATCATTTACCCGTACGGTATATAGCACGTTTACGACTCTTGCTACTATCACTGTTCTTGCAATTATAGCAGTTCCCACGATTCAGGAGTTTGCGCTTCCTATAATCTTTGGACTTATTGCTGGTATCTATTCTTCAATCTGCGTAGCTCCTGCGCTTTGGGTGACCTTCATCTCAGCGTTTGGATCGAAAAACAAAAAGAAAGCCGTAGCAAAAAGGAAATAAAATCAATGCTAAACGAGCCTTTCCTACGGGAAAGGCTCGTATTTTATAGAATATGATAATAAGACGAAGAAATCAGGTAAATATAGAAGAAGTCAAAAATCTGTCGGATAAGCTCGGCGTTGAGGAGCTTACGGCAGAGCTTTTGTATTCAAGAGGATACACAACGCCTGATAGTGCTTCGTCTTTTTTGAAACCAAGACTCTCGGATTTGCCTGATTTTAAGCTATATAGCGGTGTTTTAGATGCAATAGATCGTATTAAGCAGGCTGAGCTTAATCACGAAACCGTAGTCATATACGGTGATTACGATTGCGACGGTATATGTGCATCATCTATACTTGATCAAGCCTTAAAGGCGCACGACGTATCCACTAAAGTATTTATACCGAATAGACTTGAAGAGGGGTACGGCTTGTGTTTTGAAACCCTCGAAAAGATTGCAGAGGAGTATTTTCCCGATCTTATAATTACGGTTGACTGTGGTATAACGTCAAGAGAAGAGGTAGATTTTTGCTTAAACGAGCTTGGTATTGACGTGATCGTTACCGATCACCACGAAATACCCGAAAGCTTACCTGAATGCATAGTTATTAATCCTCATTTAGATGCTGATAAGGGATTATTCAGTGATTTTTGTGGGGCAGGAGTAGCTTTTATGCTAACTACGGCTCTCTACGGCATCGATTTTTCAGGTAAATTCCTTGACGTTGTGTCTATTGCTACGCTTGGCGATATCGTGCCTCTCGTTGGTCCTAATAGAATCATCGTAAAATACGGCACGCTAAAAATGATAAAAAGTCCTTGTCTAGGTCTTAAATATCTCCTTGAAAGCCTTAATATAAAGGGAGAGGTAACGAGTTATGATATT
>JAZQYC010000310.1:0-2057 GCA_045633285.1 Clostridia bacterium
TAGAAAAGAACCGTACAACATCTTTTTGATCGACGGCTTCAAGGAATGGCAGGAGCATCAGACCCAAAAGAATTTTGGAAGAAAATACGTGCTGTCCCTGATCTATTATGAAAAGGATATTTGGATGTTCGGCGGCATCTATAAAGTGCTGCCTATCGCGCCTGTCCCCGTGCATAATGCAAGCGGTTGGAAAGGGTGGAGATATGAAACCGAGCTGACCGACACCTGCACCGACCTCATCGGCAGGGCGTTTTTCAGATTCAAAAAGGAATTCCGCGCCTCGTATCCCGTTTTGGAATTAGACCCCAAAAACGGTGATCCCATTGCAGAAATGCCCTTGTCGCACATTCTTGACAAGCGCGTTGCTTTGACGGATTTTTTGGGCTTTGATTCGGTCAACATCGACTATAAAACGCTAAAATATATCATTTCCGATCAGATCCTGTCCTGGAAATCTGCCCTTTCCAGCGCAAAGGGCATCTATTTGATCGTGGACACTCAAACAGGCAAGCAATACGTCGGAAGTGCATTCGGCGACGATTGCATTTGGCAGCGCTGGGCCGCCTATGCCCAAAACGGTCACGGCGGCAATGCCGAGCTAAAGGAGCTTTTGAAAGCAAACGGCGAGCGCTTCGAGGGAATAAACCCCTCGGCTATCAAATTCACGGGAACTATCGACGGTAACGGATATTCTATCAAAAACGCTTGGCTTATGCTTGATAACTATCTAATGAGCGGTGGATTCACTTGGCTTACTTCAATAGGCCCTGCGTATATGTCGGGTTTTATAGGTTATCAATCGGGTACGGTAAAAAACCTTGAATTTGATAACCTCACGATAGGAGACGTTCAGACTGTATCGCGCGACGGTAAATATTTCGTTGCGGAAAGAAAAGGAAACTACGGTAGCTACTTAGGTACTATAGGAGCTATGTATTCGACTCTTAACGAAAGTAATCAACAGAGCCTTACGGTCAAGGTTGAGAGCCGTGACGCTGTTCGTTATCTTACGGAAAGGGTAACTATCGATGGAAAGGAAAGAGCTGAGGACTTCAGAAGAGACGTAGTGCTCTACAGTTATAGAAACGAAAGAGAAAGCTCGGCTAACGCTTTGTTTATCAAAAACGAGGGCACGATCGAAAACGTTAAAATGAATTATATAGCAACCGGTAGTGTTTCCGACGGTAATGACCACTTGAGGGCGGACGGCTTAGTTCTCGTTAACGACGGCATGGTCAAAAACGTGGTAATAGAGCGTAAGGTTTACGTCGGTCAATACGTAGTTGCGCCAAAGAGAGGAAGATCGGTGTGCTATCTCAATAGAGCAAACGGAAAAATAGAGAACGTTTATCTGACCACGAACGGTATCGGAAGTGATCTTCCCTATAATACCAAGGGCTATTGGGACGTTACGGAGTGCTTAGATCAAGCTGATCTTTCTTCCTCGGTTTCGGGATTTGATTCAAATATATGGGACGGAGCAAGCCTTAAAAAGGGCTGTGCGCTTGACGTATAAGAGGTGTGAGTATGAAAAAGATTTTGCTTAAATCCTGTTATATTCTGATAATTATTACGATGCTCGCGGGAGCGCTTGCAGGCTGTAATCCTGAGGAGACCCCTCCTCCGACGCCACCTGCTGATCCTACTCCTCTTAGTATTTCCGCCTCCGAGCTTGAGCTTGCAAAGGGTGACAGCTATACGCTCACCGCATCAGGCGGAGATGGCTCGTACTCTTGGGAGAGCGACTCTACCTCTATCGTTACGGTATCGGGCGGAGTGCTCACCGCAGTAGAGTACGGCACGGCAACGATCAGCGTTACCTCGGGCTCAGAAATCAAGACCTGTAGAGTTACGGTCAAGGAATGCCCGATAGGTCGTGATCTTTTGAGGCTGAATTGCGCGTTTATCAACGAGGTACAAAAAAGCGCTGATATGATATTGGGAGACGTTGGAGCAATAAGCGCGACCCTTTTCGTAAACGGAGCTAAGGTAAATGGAGCGCTGGTTTCGATCTCGACCCAAAACGCTGAAATAGTCAAAATTTCAGGTGGTGAGGT
>JAZQYC010000311.1:0-14049 GCA_045633285.1 Clostridia bacterium
TACCATTATAACGGAGAACAGTTTGAGACGACTACCGTGCTTACCTTTCCCGATGGTAGACAAACGACTTACGATCAGATCATTCTAGACGAGATAGGAGAATACGATCTCACCTACAGCGCAACCGTAAACGGAGAGACTTGCAATGAAAAATTCACCTTTACCGTCAATGCATCTCCTGCTGATCTGTGGGAGGATAATTTTTTGGTAGACGTGGAGACTGACGCCGACGTAAACGAGCTTAACGGCAAAGGTGCGACGGTCTTTTCTGCGCATTTTAAGACTGAGATTAAGCTGAGAAACGAGATATTCATAAAGGATAACGGCGTAGACGACGAACTGATTACTCTTATGCCCGTACCTCAGAGACTTAATCAGGCGGACTACACGACCCTGTACGTACGCTTAGAAGATGCTGTAGATTCTGAGAACACTCTATTTATTAAGCTTAAAAAGGCCACTAACTACACTAAGGACAACCCCACGACTAACGAGTGGGCAAAGTATTTTACCTATTTATCCCTGTCTACGGACGGACAAAGCTATACTGCGGAGTCAAATTCCTATTTCTTGAACAAATCAAGCGTGTACGGCACGACGAGATACGGAACGCCTGCCGTACCTACGAGAATTTCCTACGATAATACGAGCGGAAAGGTAGTATTTTTCAGCGAGGACAATTTAGCGTGCGCAAATACCCTCAAGCCTGATACCGTATGCGTATGCAAAGAGGGCAAGACCTGTCCAAATCACGTTAACGAAAACGGTATCAGCTTAAATTCTTGTCCACAGCATTCAAGGCTCACGCTTAACGTCAACGAGATGCTTTTTGAAATAGGTCAGAGCTTCAAGGGCTTTTCGTCGGGTAGAGTAAAACTTTCTATAGGTGTAGAGGGCAAGCTCACGGACGGCTTAGCTAAATTTGCCGTGTACGGTGTAGACGGCGTTTCAATGGGCGGTGATATCGTTCAGATCGAAAAAGCTCCCGAGCTTTCTCTTGATTGGAGTAATTTCCCCAATAAGAACGTTCAGGCAAAGGTCAACACCACTCATAAATTCTTGACCGCTACCGCTTGCGATATAGTAAAGGGTGCGCTTGACTACAAGGTCAGCGTATACAAAAAGGTAAACGGTTCTTACGTCAAGTGTTCCTCCGACGTCGACGGATTCGTTCCGAGCGAGGTGGGAGATTATCTCGTGGAGTACACTACCGAGCCCAACGCATCGGGACGAAGAGGTGAGACCTCGTACGAACTTAAGGTTCTTTCCGATACCGATACCAAGATAAACTTCAGTTTTGGAGAGCTTGGTAGCACGTTGGTGGCAGGAGAGACGGTTAGACTATCCGAGCACACCGTGAGCGGTGGTATAGGAGAGATAAAGGTAGGATATTTCTTGCGTTGTCAAGCTGGGTCGGTTGAAATAATAGACGGTGAATGTACTCCTGAATTCTTGGGAGAGGGAACTTTAGTTGCGATATGCCGTGACAGTATACAAGAGGTAGAGTTCACAAAGCCCGTTACGGTTGAAGCTCCGATAGGCGGAAGCACGATTATAAACGCAGGCTTTTTGCCATCGGTTATAGGAGTTGGAGACAAGCTTGATTTCAGCGCAATAAGCGCGTATACCTATACGGAAAGTGGCAAGATAAAGTCTGATTGCACCATTAAGATAGACGGACAGAGCTATCAAAAGGAATTTGTTCCCACAAGCGAGCAGATCGGAGTCAGAAAGCTCAGAATAGAAGCGCTAGGTGCAGTTTACGAGAAGGATATAAGGGTTGTAAGCTCGTTTGAATCCTCAAGTAGCGTTAAGGATCTGTTTTATTCAGACAAAGCCGAAACCTCTTATTGGAAAAAATCCGTTCAGATAACCACGGGTGAAGATGCGAGAGTGGACGTCGTTCGCGCAATACCGAGTGAATTTGTTGAGATTGAGTTTACGGCGCTTGGTGATAATGCTAACTTCTCGGAAATCAAGATCGAGCTGAGAGACAGTGTCGATTCCAAAAACTCATTGTCCTTTACCATAAAAAAGGGAACGGATATCAATTCGTATTACAGCGATCTTTACTATGCTGGCAAAAAGTTTAATATATGGGGAACTTTTCTTGAAAAATACGGTACGACCAGATTCCATTTCAGGTACGACGCAAAGAATAATTCCTTGATCGAGATTGCAACGGCAGGAGTAGAAAGAGAAATTCTCAAGTTTGACAAAAACGACGAGGGATCAACGTTCAAGGGCTTTGAGAATAAAGTTTATCTCTCTATGTCTTTCGTTGGCGTGACCAAGCAGTCTGCTCTTAACGTATTTTATCTTGGCAATCAGATGCTCAGCGAATCAGTTAAGGCAAACATAGACAACCTCGGACCGAATATGATTCTTGAGGATTTCAAGGAGATAGCCAAGGTTGGAGAAAGATACGATATAGCCTTCCCTATGGCTTTTGATTACCTCGAGGAGATCAAGAGCCTTAGCGTCAAGGTAGAAAATAAAGAAGGAAAGATACTGATCAATACTGAAAAGGCAGATGAATTTTTCTTCACTCCAGATGCAAGCGGAGATTATAAGGTAGTATACACGGCAACAGATAGCTCGGGCAACGTATTCGAGCTGAATAAGACGTTCAGTGTCAGTGCAACGGTGCAGGAGGGATTTGTCGTAGGTGGTATAACTATTCCGACGAGTGATACCGTTGCGCCTGAGATCAAGCTACTCACCACTCCCGTTACCTCGGGCAAGATAGGAGATACTATACAAATAGCTAAGGTCAGCGCGACTGATAATTTGACTGAAAGCAAGGATATAGGTATATTTGCATTCCTTTACGAGCCCGACGGAGAAAGGATCAGACTTTGCTCGACTAAGTTTAGGAACAGCTACGAGGACAATAGAACGATTGCAGAGCGAGTAGGCTTGCTTTGTGATACCACAGCGGAGGCGCTTAGCTTCACGGCAACCGAAAAGGGCGTATATCACGTTCATTTCATGGCTGTAGATGGAAACGATCTTATTTCCATAATCACATACGAGATCAATATAGGTGAATAAATGAGCGCGATCGTAATCAAAAATAAAAAGACGGACTATTTCTTGCTTCTGCCCTCTTCACCCGATTATTTTGAGGAATACGCAGCAAATAAGCTGAACGAATACCTCGAAAAAAGCACGGGGATAAGTCTTGAGGTATTAAGAGAGGGAGACCACGCTGTAGGCAAATTTATCTCTATCGGAAAAACCGAGGCTTTAAAACTTGCTGAAATAGACCCTACCTTTGGACGGGACGGATACAGAATCAAAGAGCAGGACGGAAACGTTTATCTTTTTGGAGAGAGTGTCAATTCGCCTATATGGGCGGTATTTGAGCTTCTTGAAAGGTATATCGGGTACAAGTTTTACGCAATAGACGAAATCAAATACGAAAAGAAAGAGTGCGTAGATCTTTCCGGCGCGGATATATCCTATACGCCGGGCGTTGCAAACCGCGCGAGTGGCTTCGGTGTCAGGACGGATAGGGAATACGCTACCGGACTCAAGGCGTACGCTTGGTACGGAGAAAGAGTAGACGGCAAGCAGTTTTGGGGATCATGGGCGCATAACCATACCTCTTACTTTATCAAGCCGTCCGTTTACTATAAGGATCACCCCGAATGGTTTTTTACCAACAGTAGCTCGTTTAAAAAGGACGGAACTCCTATTGCAAGCAAGATGCAACTTTGCTTGTCTAATATGGAGATGAGAGACGAGTTCTTTAAAAATCTTATCAAGACCATAGAGGAAAACGATCACGCTACTCATTTCATACTTGGACACGAGGATCAGGGATATTTTTGTGATTGTGAAAACTGCAAAAAGATCACGGATAAAATAACTCCGAGCGGTCTAAATATGCAGTTCACCAACGATATGGCAAGGCGTGTAGAGAAATGGAGATTAGAAAATTGTCCCGACAGAGAAATATCTATCGGTACTTTTGCCTATTCTATGATATCAAGCTTCATTCCTCCCGTAAAAGAGGTGAATGGGGAGATAGTTCCTATCGATCCGAGCGTGGTTGCCGAGCCTAACGTTTTCATAACCTTTGCTCCTATCGGAATGAGAGAGCATGCAAGGAGCATTACACATCCTGCTAACGTGGATTGCAAGACTCAGTTTGAAAGATGGAAAAAGATATGCAAGCGTTGCTCAATATGGCTCTATTACGGCTCGTTCCGCAGATGCTTCCAATTCGTGGACGGTATATATGCCTTTAAGGATAATATCAACTACCTTAGGGATATGGGTATGGAGCATTATTACGTGGAGTCACCAAACGCAAGGGGCGGAATAGCGCTTCAGAGACTACACGTGTGGGTGAATACGAGCTTAGCGTTTAATCCAAGCCTTGACACCGACGATCTGATAGACGAATTTTGCGATAATTATTATAAATGCGCATCGGGCAAGATCAAGGAGTTTTTGAGGTACTATATGGAGTACTTCGAAAAGACCCGCAAGAGAATAGAAAAATTCACGGGAGAGGAATACAACTACGGTATGTGTCAGACTGATTATCTTCCCGAGGGATTTTGGAGCTTAAACGCCGTTTACGATATGGAAAACATCTTAGAAGACGCTATGAAAGCGGTGGACGAGAGTAGCTACGACGAGGAGACCAAGAATAAGCTCAAGGATAGAATAGAGATTGAAACTCTCGCTCTTGACTATATTAAGCTCGAGTTCTATACCACGTGGATAGACAATTACGAGGAGGAGCAGAGACAAAACGCTTTTCCGAGGCTCAAGGCTCTCAGCCTTTTAGACAGCTTCGTGGAAAAAATGGAAAAGCATGGATGCACCTGGTTATCCGATCATCTAACGATTGCAGAAAAGGCAAAGCATTGGAGAAGACGCATCAACTATTCAGGAAGAGGATGGGAAGAGCTCGTGCGAAGCAGAAAAAAGATTTTCAAGGAGGCAGTTAAGCAGTTATGAAAAGAGCAATACGAATCTTAATAATATTAAGTTTGTGCTTGTCCATGCTCGCAGGCTGCGGTAATCCTGAAACTGAATACTTCGACGCAGTATATCCGCAGGAGGAGGTCGTAGCCAAAAAGACCGTCGTTAAAAACGGCGCTACCGATTACGAGATAGTTATTCCTGACGGGGAGAACGAAATGCTTGATTACGCCTCTAGTGAGCTTCAGCTCTACGTAGAGGAGTCAAGCGGAGTGACTATTGAGATCAAGACTGATTCGACCAAGACAGGTAGCAAAAAATATCTCTCGATAGGAAATACCGAGATATTCAAAAGCTCGGGCGTGACGGCAGATAAAAGCGTTCTCGGCAGAGACGGGTTCGTTCTCAAAACCGTAGGAGATAACGTTCTGATGTGCGGTGGTGGAGATTACGGTAGTTTGTATGCAGTATACGAATTTTTGCATCAAAGCCTTAATTGGGAGACCTACGCGCCCGATGAGATAGTTTACGACAGATCAAATACGGTCGAAATGCCGATATTTAACGAAACACAGATACCCTCAATCAAAAATCGTACGGGTGGCTACTATAACGGCAAAACGGACGCATATTTCACCGCGAAATTGAGAACCTTTGCAAACTATGGTCTTCAGATGTTTGACAAAACTCTTTGGGGTACTTGGGCGCACACGTTTTACGCTATACTCAACCCCCGTGATATAGGCGAGGACGGCAAAGAGTATTCCGTATCTCATCCCGAGTGGTTTCAGTCTGGACAACTTTGTTTAACTAATCAAGAGTTGAGAGAGGAATTTGCTAAAAAACTTGCTCAGATCGTTATAGAAAAGTCAGACTCTATCTACTTTATGATAGGTCAAAACGACGGCAAGAATTATTGCCTGTGCTCGGAGTGCAGGAAATATTTCGAGGATTACAAAGATCCTACATTTACAGGTCCTTACGTTTCACCGTCGGACAAAAACTCTACTCGTGGTATAAGCGTGCTTAATATGGAGTTTACTAACGATATAGTACGTAGAGTAAACGAAATCATAGGCGAGGATAGATCTAAGGAAATCACCTTCTTTACCTTTGCGTACAGCTATACTCAGGAAGCTCCCGTCCAAAAGAATGCGGACGGAAGTTACACTCCTCTTACGAATAAGGTTCAGGCAGAAGAAAATCTTGGTATACTTCTTGCTCCCTATTACGACGATTGGTATCACGACATAATGGATCAAAAGTATAATAGCTCGGCATCTCACAACATTGCGGGATATAGGTCCATTTGCGACAAAATAGTCATGTGGGGATACGGAAACAACTTCAATTTGACTTTGGAGTGGTTTGATGATTTTTCCTCTATCGTGCCTAACGTCAAGCTTATAGAAGAAAATGGTGGAGAATGGTTTTTTACCGAGAACGGCTCGGGTACGAAGCAAAGCCAGTCATTTCAGGCTATGAGAGCGTACGTATATTCTAAGCTTCAATGGGATTCAAGCCTTGATATGGAAGAGCTGATAGACGAATTTATGCTTAACTATTACAAGGTTGCCTCAACTGATCTCAAGGAATATTGGATAATGCTCAGAGACTATTACGACAGCAAGATGCAGTATTTTGATCAGGATTCTCAGCTTGGCGTTGATATGACCGTTAACTTCGTTTACGGAGAGGACAAGAACGAATTCAATACACTCGTGCAGATGGCTGATAAGCTCAATAAGGCGATAGACAAGGTGAAATCAGCCGGATACGACGAGCGTGAGGAATTTAAGCTCGTCAATAGAATCACTCTCGAGTCACTTACAGTAAGATATACGATACTTGAATATTTTTACGGCGAGGTTGACAGCTATACCTACCAAAAGCTTATCGACGAATTCGTAAGCGATTGTAAAAAATTTGAGATCAATAGTATTTCAATCAAAAACGGAAACAGTATACCGCTTGAAAAACAGGTAGATACCTGGCTCAAAAATAAGGGGATAGAATCGTGAAAAAGCTAAGACTTATTCTAATAATCGTATCCGTAATAGCTTTGGCGACGAGTATTTTGGTTGGATGTGGTGACGGATGCGCGCCCGAGGAAGAGAAGATAGCCAAGGTGCTCGTTGATAAGGAAAAGATCGAGCTTGCCGTAGGGGAGGAATTCACCCTGAGTGCAAAGACGATCGTCGAGGGCGTGGCGGTAGAATGGCAAAGCACGAATCTTGCCGTAGCAACCGTTAAAAACGGCGAGGTCACGGCAGTAGGTGTCGGAACGTGTGTGGTTTCAGCTCACTTTGACGGTGAAAGCGCGGAATGTGTGGTAGAGGTTCTTGCAGAGGGAAAGACGGAAAAGAACGGATACTACGTTGATGTTGCAACGGGTACGCTCAACCTCACGACGGGACAGAAATTCACTTTAAATCCCGTGCTTAGAGACGTCTCGGGCAAAGCGGTAGACGCAACCTTTGGTTATTCTTCAAGCGATAGTCTGATAGCTAAGGTATCCTCTAGCGGAGAAATAGAAGCCCTTAATAGAGGAAATGCGAAAATATCCGTAAGATACCAGAGCGGAGATGACTTCGTGACGACTATCGTGAGCGTCGTCGTTGAGGACGAATGGAGTGTCGTCGTTGATCCCATAGTGGGCGTTCAGACTGAAAGTGAGTACGCTATAAGCTATAAGGTATATAAAAACGGAATGGAAATCACCTGTGATAGCGATAAGGTAAGCGTTTATACCTCGGACTCAAGCGTTGCAGAGGTGGTTGAGGGAAAATTAAAGACCACGGACAAATCAGGATACGTCTCTCTTTGCGTGCTTTTGAACGAGGTTAACGTCAAGGGAATAGTGTACGTTGCAGTCGTTGATCCTAACGCAGAGGCTATCAATCTCGTGCTTAACGACTTTGCGGTATACTGTGGAACTCAGAGCGCCGTTCCCGTGCTTGGAGCAAAATGGGGTACGTTAAAATACGTTACGGATAACGTTAATTTCAAGGTAGAAGACGGTATGCTCTACGCACCTGACGAGACGGGAAAATCGACGTTGACGGTCGTACATCTTGAGACTAATCAATCAGTTACGGCAACGGTAAAGGCTATCGAATTTGATCCTTGTATCAGAACCGCTGATCAGCTGTTGGCTCTTGCAAACTACAATACGGATGAAGACATTTATCTTGGCGCAGACATTGATCTGACACAAAGAAGGTGGACGACTGAAAACCTGATATATGAAAGAACACACACGAACGGTAGTGTGGCAAACGCCGAAATAGCAAACGTCAGTTATTTGATGAAAAAACTTAACGTCAATTTAGACGGACGTGGATACAAAATAAAAGTTAAATACGAAACGACGGGCACACACTCAACGATTGCCGGACTTTTTGGAGTAGTTGACGGTGTAACAGTTGAAAATCTTGTTTATGAAATAGAAGTATCTGCAAATAGCGGAAAGAACGGTGCAAGCGACACGTATCCTGCAGGATTCGCTCAGGTATTGCGAAATGCAGAAATCAAAAATTGTTTCTTGAAGGCAAAATTCGATTACGTGCAGACGGCGTCAGACAGAGTATATATGTTCAGACGCTTCCACAATTCCTCAAAGGTTGAAAACTGTGTCTTTGATATTTCAGTCGAAAAAGGAAATAACGCAGTTTCTGCAGGCGGAATCGTGATGGAAAATATCAGCTCTGACGATAAAAACCACTGTTCATACGTTACAAACTGTATTCTTTTGAACGCTGGAAACGTTACTTTTAGCGGAGCGTTTTACCTTAACGCAAAATCATACCTAAATATTGATTCCCTGGTCGACGATTGGACGGGAAATACTCTTCCGAATAAAGAAAGTTATTCAAGATGGAACATCGTTCAAAACGGAAGTAATTATGATATTAACTTTGACGGTCAGACAGTATCCTCTTATGAATCGGGAAGAGTTTACGTTTCAAGTGCTGATGAATTTATGCAAATAGGCTCGGTAAACGGCAAGCAAATAGTATTGACGAATAATATTGATTTAACGAGTCAAAGCTGGACTTACGAAGAAAACTTCTCGCACGCTTGGACTAATGCAAATGGAACGCCTGCTACGAGCAAGCTTACTAAAATCACCTATCTGGTTAGAGATTTGCACGCTAGCATAGACGGTAGAGGCTACAAAATAACTGCAAGCTACGATCAGTCAAACGTTACAAGCCACGGATTACCCGCAATTATAGGTGCAATTCACAAAGGAGTAGCGATTGAAAATTTAGTAGTTGACTTTACTATGACTGCAAACGCGTCTGCAAAAGCAGATTTTTATGGTGTGCTTGCAATCAACGCAGACGGAACTACTATTAAAGACTGCTTTATCAAAGGTAGATTCAATTTTGCAAGCGGAGCAGCATTCAACGACCTAAAGCGTGCAAGCGTGGTAGGTAGAACGACAAACTATACCGTTATCGAAAGCTGTATTGCCGATATGCAGGTGGCCATAGGCGGAGTAAATCAAAATGCAGGTAATTTCTGGTGGACGAATAACGGAAACTTTGGAAAGCTCAATAATTCTACCATAATCAACCCTGTTGACGTGGGTGTCACGGGTACAGGAAAAACCGGAGTATCATACTATTCGAGCTTAGCAAACTTTATAACTGCTTGGAGTTCAAATACCCTTACTAATCAAGAAGCCTACACCGCTTGGAGTGTAGAAAACGGAAAAATCAAGCTTAACGGTAAGGTCGTAGCATAGGAGGAAATATGGAAAAAACAGGTGCATTGGAAAAGACCATGCGAAAGAACCACAGAAAAAAGTACCTGAAGGAAAAGGTCTTTATATGGGCTATATGGACGGTACCATTTTTGATTTTCTTGGTGTATCAGGTGGGCACGAGTATAGAAACTCTTACCTTAGCCTTTAAGGAATACGACACCACGACGGGTGAGTTTTTCTGGGTGGGGTTTGAGACCTTTGAAAACGCGTTCAATTCGCTTTTTGGTGATCAGCTTATCTTCAACGGACTCAAAAACTCCATAGTGATATGGTGCGTAAATACCTTTATAATGCTTCCGATACAGCTTCTGGTATCGTATAGCGTTTACAAAAAGGTTTTCGGCGCAGGATCGTTCAAAGTAATACTTTTTCTGCCTCAGATAATCTCGGGAATGATCTGGATGCTTATATTTACTTACGCCGTCGACTATATATTGCCTCTAGTTACGGGCAAGGCGCTTTCAGCCTTTTCAAATAACAGCATGAACTTTGGCGTTCTTATGATCTACGGTATATGGCTTGGCTTTGCAAGTAACCTTATCATATACACGGGCGCAATGAGCAGAATACCCCAAAATATCGTGGAATCAGGTAAGCTTGACGGTATGGGATATCTAAGAGAGTTCGTATACATCACTCTTCCTCTCATCTTCCCGACCCTGTCCGTTATTTTGATTACGATAATATCGGGTGTGTTCTTGTCGGGACTTTCGCTGTTCCCATTCTACGGAACGAGCGCGCCAGAACATCTGTATTCCATTCCGTATTATATCTACGTAATGGTAGCGGGCAAAGTCGATAACCCCGTCAAGTTCCCGATGAATTCAGCGCTTAGTCTTATCATTGCTTGCGTTACGATACCGACTACTCTTTTGATGAGACACCTTTGCGAAAAATATGGACCTAGTGTGGAGTACTAATATGGCAAAAGAAAGAGAAACCTTTATACAAAAAAGAGAGAAAAAATCGGGAATGGCGATCTTTTCGACCGTCGTTATGAGCTTGTACTCCTTGATGCTAATAGTACCCTTGCTTTGGGCGATAATGTGCTCGTTTAAATCTATGTCGGACTTTGGCATGAGACCGTTCGGGCTTCCTAACCGTTGGAACTTTGATAACTACGTCAAGGCGTTTACAGAGCTTGACATATTGATAGAGAAGGACGGCACGAGCAGACGAGTTAATCTTGCCGAGATGTTTGGCTATTCGCTGTACTATGCGGTGGTTTGCGCATTTATAGCTCAGTTCACGAGAGCGGCGTGCGCTTACTGCGCAGCAAAATATAAACATCACCCCGAGATGCGCTTTATGCACAAGCTTGTCGTAGTGCTTATCGTATTCAGCCTGCCCTCGTCGTATGCAGGTATGGTTAGAATTCGTCAGATACTTGGATTGTACGATAACCTTTTCGTAGGAGAGACGATATTTTCGATAGGATTCACGGGAACGCAGTTTTTATTCTACTACGCAGCGTTTAAGGGCGTGTCCACGGGATATATGGAGGCGGCTCGAATAGACGGTGCAGGAGAATTCACTATCTTTTTAAGGATAATGTTTCCGCTTATTAGAAATACGTTCTTTGCTCTCTTCGTTTTGTCGTTTATAGCACTTTGGAACGATTACGAGATATCGGTGTTATATCTGCCGAGCTATCCCGTAGTTGCTTACGGACTGTTTAAGTTCAAGACTTATAAGTCGATACCTATACAGCTTGCAGGGTGCTCGCTCGTTATCATTCCGACGCTTACGCTGTTTTTGATATTCAAAAACAAGCTTATCGGTAACTTATCAATCGGTGGATTGAAAGGATAAATAGATACTATATTGCGAATGGGAAAACAATTTCTCGCTGAAGCTAAAAAAATGGAGGTATTTTATGAAAAAATACGAAAAGCCGAGTCTGGAAATGATTAGCATGAGCTCGGCGGAATTCATTTCTGCCTTTGCTTCTTTTGGGTCTTTCGAGTCGTATGATAGTAGCTACGTCACCAGCTACGCTGATATGAGCGGAAGGAACTTTATTGAAGAGTAAGGAGGCAAAAATGAAAAAGAGAACTCTATTGCTTGTTTTATGTTTACTAGTTTTTGTTACCAGTCTGTTGATGACCGCAGTAGCGTTTGCATCGACGGCAACCGTCACGACGACGGACGCTTACTACAAGGGAGAGTACGGAGAACTTTTTGCCGATCAAGGAGAGAAGAAGGCTCAACTGCAGGAGATCTACGGCAAGGAAGCGATCATTCTTTTTGGTGAAGTCACCAATCTTCCTGATGGAGCTGAATTTGGTATCGTAAGATATCCTAAGGGCGACACTCACACCTCGGCAAACGCTGTTTATATGCCCGGAAAAGCAAAGGATTCTAACGGAAAATTCGGTGTTGCAGTAAGCTTGAGAGGCGCATTTCTCAATTCGGGAGAATGGAGCGCAAGAGCTTATATTTACGAGGGCGAGGCAAAGGCGGAAGACGAAGCCTTTACTAGCCAAGATCTTCAGTATATGACCTTTGGTGGCGAGTACGATTTTTCAACGAACGACACAGTAGTCATAACTACTGCCGAGCAGTTTATGAATATCGGAACGTATAAGCCAGGCACGCATTTTGAGCTTGGCAAGGACATTGATTTGACTCAGGAGGAATGGACTCAGAGCGCTACCTACGGCTACAAATACCTCGGTAACAATAATCAGATCAACATCACGAATCTTACTTATCTTATCGATACCATTCCCCAAAACATTACTATTGACGGAAGAGGACATAAGATAACCGCATCCTACGACGAGTCCGAATACGAGAGTGGTCCCGTTGCAATAATTGCAAGAGCGCCAGCAATCAGCGGAGCAAAGAGCACTATTAAGAATCTGATAGTCGATTTCACCGTAAATGGTGATAGCGTATCGGGTGAGCCCTTCGGAGGACTTTTCTTCCACGCAGATGCAGTCAATTTCGAGAATTGTTACTTCAAGCTTGGAGCAACCTTCAATTCGGGAGATCCGAAGAGAATGAGCGTAGCAGGAAGAGTTTCAAACGCAACCTCGTTTACTAACTGTATAGCCGAAATGGAAGCAAAAATCAACGGTAATTCAACTGCTATTAATGGCTTCTTCTGGACGAATTACGGCAATAGCGCAACGAAAACCGATTGTACTCTTATCGGAAAAGGAAAGGATTACGAAGCGATAGATGCCTTTATCGCAGCTTGGGAGAAAGGTACTGTTACAAATCAGTCTACCTACACTGCATGGAGCGTAGAAAACGGCAAAGTCTTACTTAACGGCAGAAAAGTTGCCTAACTGACTTATTATTATCCGATACGGCGCGAGCCGTATCGGATAAAAGGGAATTTATGAAAAAATATCAAAAAGCAAAAATAGCTATAGTAAACCTCGTCCAAAGCACGGCAATAGCTGACGTTTTGGAGGATTGGCTCGTTGCAAACGACAGAGATCTTAGCGAGCTGACTGACGCCCAGAGTTATGGGAAAGATAATAGTTAAACGATGAAAAAGATACTGATTATTTTACTTTGTTTGATATGCGTTGCGCCTATTTTCGTAGGCAAAACGAATGCGGTCGCAGAAGAGAATAGCGATACCGCTCTTTCGCTCGTGAACGACTTATCAGTCGACACGAATATTTTCAAAGGTGAAATCAACGGAAAAGACAGTATTTTGATATACGCTGACGTCAAATCCAGCAAATTTGATTCAGCTAACGAATACGGTATTTTCGTATATAAAGCGACCCTAGAAAGAACGATTAGCCTTTCTATGGGCGTGCTTAATCCATCAAATACGAATACTAAGTCTTACGGTATACGCTTCGATGCGGATAAATTCGACTCTGACGTCGAGTACTCTGCGAAGGCGTACGTAAAGGATTCCTCGGGCGAGATCAAGCTGTCTCGTACGACGGCGTATTTTATCGTATGCGATGACCAGCACGGGAGCTTTGATATAGCGCTTTCGGGCGCAGACGTTACTTTCGACGATCAAGAAAAGGAAACGATATACGCAAGCGCATCAAGCGTGCCTAACGTGCAGTATTTCGTGTATCGTGACGGTGAGTTCGTGGGGGCAACCAACGATTTGAGATACAACGTAGTAGACGCTCTTTTTGGAGTAGACGGCGTTATCGAGCAAAAGGAGCATACGCTTAAGGTAGTTGCGATGTCTGGCTTAGATAACGGCAAGACGAGCAACGACTACAAGTTCAAGATCAAGTACGTAAACGACGTTTACGACTTTCTAGAAATAGGTGGAGATAATAGTGACGATATGCGAACGTCCACCAACACCTATTACGTTATGAATTGCGATAAAGTCGGATCGT